>NZ_JBGCBZ010000016.1:0-196620 GCF_041262585.1 Planotetraspora sp. GP83
CACCACCAAGTCCTCGAAGGCCAGGGCCACGACGCCTCCCCCGAAGCCCTCGCCACCGCCATCACCGACTTCTTCACCACCCGCTGACCTGGCGTGGAGTCCCACGCGAACGGCCGCCAGAATTCTCTGGCGGCCGTTGTCGTGCGGGTGGCGCGGCCAGCCGTACAGGTCAGACGGTGCCGAGCGGCACGTCGAGGTCGGTGAGGACACGGCGCAGCGCCTCGCCGAACCCCGACACCATGTCGCTGATCGTGTCGTCGTCGAAGAGGTTGGTGTTGTAGGCCATCGACCCGACCAGCTCGCCGTTCCGGTCGATCTCCAGGTGCCACATGGCGCCGTCCGGGACGTCTCCGCCCACCGGCTGCGACAGGAGCCGCCGGCGGATCACCGCGTACTCCAGATCCCCCACCGTGTCGCGCTCGTCGGCGAACGGCGAGCGGAAGACCTGGAAGGCGACCAGAGCCATGTCGTCCTCCATGGCGGGCAGCATGAGCTCCGGCGCCTGCTGGAGCACCAGGCCGAACGGCATGTCGTGCGCGTACGCCTTGACGCAGCTGGTCCGGGTCTGGACGACGACATCGCGGAAGGTGGCGCTGCCGGCCAGGTCGAGCCGTAGCGGCATGAAGTTGAAGAACGACCCGACCGCGTTGTGGAACCGGGCCTGTCCGCGACCGGAAGAGAACGTCGGGATGACGAGGTCGGTCGTCTGGGCCCTGTCCCGGAGGAACACCGCGTACGCCGCCAGGAGCACCATGAACGGCGAGCTGTGCGTCTCCTTGCCGATGCGCAGGACCGCCGCGGTGAGGTCCCCCGGGAGCCGGAACCGCTGCCAGGCCGTCGCCTTGGGCAGGCCGGCCGAGTGCGGGTGGTCGGTCCTGATCGTCAGCATGCGGGCACCGCTCAGCTTCTCCCGCCAGTAGGTCTCGGACCGGCTGACCACAGCCGGGTCGATGCCCGACCGCTCCCAGTCCACGTAGTCCCGATACTGCAGCACCTCGGCCAGGTCGGGCAGGTCGTGTCCGGTCCGTACGGCATAGCGGTGCACCACATCGCGCATGATGAGCCGCATCGACCACTCGTCGGCCGCGACGTGATGGGCCATCAGCGCGAGCACCCCGTCGCGCTCGTCGAAACGGCCCAACACGGCGCGCACCAGCGGGATCTCGCGGAGCGGGAACGGCTCCGCCTCGACGGCGTTGAGCAGCTCCTCAGCGGCCCGGTCACGGTCGCGCGCAGCCACCCCGGACAGGTCGCGGATCGTCAAGGACGCCGGGCTGGGCGGGACCACCCGCTGGTACCCGCCGCCCTCCCCGCGGACGACCTCCGTGCGAAGGGCCTCGTGCCGGGCCACCACGTCGTCCAACGCCTCCTGGAGCACAGCGGGGTCGATGGAGCCGGTGATCCGCCAGCCGCAGACGATGGTGTACCGGGGACCGAACGGACCCTCCTCGTCGCCCCTGTCGAATGCACAGAGAAACTGCTGGTTGGCCGAGAGCGGAATTCGATCCAGCCCACCGTTCGGAATGTCGCCCAGTAAATCCTGCGCCTCGGAAACGCTCATGACTTTTGGCTCCTCATGCCGTGGTCAGATCGGTCGTGAGTCCGTCGTGATGTCGAGTTGCCGCAGCCTGTCGCGGTCGATCTTCCCTCCGGCCGTGCGGGGCAGGCTGCTGACGGTCGTGAAGGTCACGGGCGGCATGGCCTTGCCGAACCAGCGGCGCAGGGCGGCACGCCAGGCGGCCGGGGCCGCGCCGTCGGCCGCCTGGGTCCGCGGCACGACGTACGCCGCCAGGCTCGCGACCAGCCGGTGCCTGCCGGAGACGGCCACCACCGCACACTCGGCGACCGACTCGTGTGCGGCGAGCGCGGCTTCCACATCGCCCAGTTCGAGACGGATGCCGTTGAACTTCACCTGGAAGTCCTGACGTCCCTCGAACTCCAGCAGGCCGTCTCCGGTCCGGCGGCCGCGGTCGCCGGTCCGGTAGTACCGGCACGACTCGTCCGAGCCGGCCGGCGGCCGGAAGGCGGACCGCTCCCCCGCGGCCGCGCCGACGTACCCGGGAGTGATGTACGGGCTGCGGATGACCAGGCTCCCGGTGACCCCGTCGGGGCAGGGCCGGTCCAGATCGTCCAGGACGAGCACCTCCCGCCCGGGGATGGGCCGGCCGATCGGCATCCTGCCGTGGAGGTCGCCGGACGGTGTCTCCGCCACCTCGTGCCAGGTCGCCAGGATGGACTCGGTCGGCCCGTAGAGGTTGACCAGCCGAATCGCGGGCAGCGCCGTACGCAGCCCGCTCACCAGCTCGCCGCTCAGCGGCTCGCCCGCCAGCAGCAGATGACCGAGCTGGTACGGACGTCCCGCGGGTCCGAGGTCGTTGATGCCCTCCAGGAGACGGCGCGCGAAGCTGGGAACGGTCTGCAGGTGCGTGATCCGTTCCGCGGCGAGCCAGTCGACGATCTTCTCCGGATTCGCCCTGATCCGCGAGGGCACGGGGCACAGCGTCGCGCCCGACAGGAGCGGCGCGAACATCTCCACCAGGCTCGCGTCGTACCCCGGCGCCGCCCATTGCGCCACCCGGCAACCGGACCCGATCCGGAACTCCTCGACGAACCACGACATGAACTGCGCGAACGTCCGATGCGTCTGAGAGATCCCCTTGGGCCTCCCGGTAGACCCGGAGGTGTAGGTCACGTACATCAGATCGTCGAGCCCGCCGGCTGCCGGTGCGGGCGGCGGCCACGACTCGGCGACGTGCCCGTGGGTGGCTTCGCTGGGTGAAAGCAGGTCGTCTATGTGGAGGACCGACCCGTTGAGGGTGTCGCGATGCCAGGTGACGAGGTCGTCCTCTCCCTCAGCACGGTTCGCTCCGCCACCGTCGATCAGAAGGATGGCCGGGCGGAGGTCCTCCAGCACTGCCCTGCCCCGTCCCCCGGCGCCGCCGGTGTCGAGGCAGAGCAGGTAGGCGCCGGCCGCGAGCACTCCGAGGACTGCCGCGGCCTGGCCTGGGCCGGGGTCGAGCCGCACCGCCACCGGCCGGCCCTCGACGTCTCCAGCCGCTCGCAGGGCGGCGGCGACCGCTGCTCCCTGGCGCATCAGCTCCAGGTAGGAGACGTTCTCATCGCCCTGGGAGACCGCGACGGCGTCCGGACAGGTTCCGGCGCGCCGCCGTACCAGCTCATGGACCGGCCGCTCGACGGACGCGACGGCCGTTGCCGCGCGCTCGGTCACGACACCGATGCCCCCGCCGTCTTCGCCTTGCCGTTGGCCTCCGGCTTGCCCTTGGCCGGCGCCTGGCTCTTGTCGGACGGCTCCGCCTTCGGCGCAGGCGTTTCGGCGGCCACGACCGGCGTCTCGGCCGGCGCCCACGGCGGCGGGGTCTGCGGCGGCTCCGGCTTGTCCTTGGCCCAGGGCAGCGCGTTCAGCAGGATGCGCAGCAGCATCGGGGGGCGCATGAGGGCCTCGGGGCCGTCGATGAGACCGGCTCCGCGCATGTAGGCGGCCGCGACCACGCTGTCACGCGTGGCGGCGGTCTGCACCAGGCCGAGGAAGGCCTGGGCCATCCGGACCTGCAGCGGGCGCTCTCCCTCGACACCGGGGAAGCTCAGGTCCACGATGTTGGTCATCTCCCACGGCTGGTCGATGACGTTGCTCGCGAGGTCCTTGAAGTACTGGAACGGGTCGGGCACCGCGCCGGTGTGCAGGTGCTGGCGGATGACCAGGGCCCCGAGGGCCGCGACGGTCATGCCCTGGGCGTACACCGGGTTGAAGCAGCACACGGCGTCGCCGGTCACGAGCAGCCCGTCGGGGAAGCGGTTCAGCTTCTGGTAGTGGCGGCGCAGCGTCGTGGGGAAGCGGAAGGCCACCGGCTCGTCCAGGGGCTCGGCGTGCTGGAGCGCGTCGTAGATGTCCGGCACCGCCAGGGACTTGATCCACTCGTACAGGCCCTCCTGGTCAGTCGGAGGGTGGTCGCCGAGGATGCCGTAGGTCGTCAGCTCGACCCGGCCGCCGTCCGTCTTGGTGAAGATCGCTCCGCGAGGCAGCGCGGGTGACGCGACGGGGTTGATCGACAGGTCGCCGTGGTAGGGGTCGGCGGTCAGCCGGTAGTGCTGGGTCACGTACCCCAGGCCGATCTTCTTCCGCTCCTCCTCCACCCGGGGATAGCCCAGGGCCTCCAGCCAGATGGGGGTGCGCGAGCCGCGGCCGGTGGCGTCCACCACGAGGTCGGCGCTGATCACCTTCTCCGCGGCGCCGTCCTCAAGGGGCTGCACCCGCACGCCGGTGATCCGGCTCCGGTCGACAGTGGTCTCCAGGCCGAGGATGTCGTGCCGCTCGGCGAAGACGATGTTGGGGAAGGCCCTCGTCCGCTCACGGACGTGGTGCTCCAGCTTCGGCCGGCTGGCGGCCACGCAGACCAGTCCGGCCTGCTGCTGCTTGAGCCGCTTGCCGTTGAAGTACCACCGCACGTGGCCGGCGAGGTCCCCGGTCGGCACGCCGTCCGCGAAAAGCTCCTGGGTGATGCCGGGGTACATCTCCTCCATGGCCTGCTGACCGCGGGCGAGAAACCCGTTGATGTGGCGGCTCTGCGGGCAACCGCGCCGCGGGCCCTCCACGCCGATCAACACATCGCGGTCGACGATGAGCACTTCGTCATAGGCATCGGCGAGCACCCTGGCCGCGAACAGCCCGGCAAGGCTTCCACCGAGCACCACCGCACGGGTCTTTGCCACATCACCCATTTGAGGGCCTCCTCGGCTACAGATTTGGTTCCGCGATCTGTTGTCACCGGTGCCGCCGGCTGACCAGATGCAGCCGAATCGCATGCACAGCGACCGCCCAGTCGCCTTTCACAAGCGGTGGGACCGCTTTTCCATCCGCTTCAGCGTCACACCCGGATTGTTATCGGGCATCTTCTGGAATGCTGCCTGACCGGGTCTGATTCAATGGCAGGACAGCAATTCAAAGGATGCTCGCGATAAAACGCCGTGTGATCCTGACCGCATGACGGAGTTTGCGAACAAAACAGTTCTCATCACTGGTGGCGGCAGCGGCATGGGGCTGGCCACGGCGCACAAGCTCGTCGCCGCCGGAGCGCGGGTCGTCCTCGCCGGACGCAGCGAGGAGCGTCTGGAGACGGCGGTCAAGGAGCTGGACGCGGGCGACCGCGTCCTGGCGGTGCCTACCGACGTGTCCCGCGTGGCCGACCTCGACCTGCTCGCGTCGCGGATCGACCAGACCTTCGGACGGCTCGACGGCGTGTTCGCCAACGCCGGGACCGCCGACTTCGGCCGCACCGCCGACGTCACCGAGGAGAGCTTCGACAACGTTGTGGGCGTCAACTTCAAGGGCGTCTTCTTCACCATCCAGAAGGCGCTGCCGTTGCTCCGCGACGGCGGCTCAGTCGTGATCAACGGATCGTGGCTGGCCCACCGCGGACTGGCCTTCACCTCGGTCTACGCGGCGAGCAAGGCAGCCGTCATCAATCTGGTCCGCACCCTCGCCGCCGACCTGGCGCCTCAGGGCATCCGGGTCAACACCGTCAGCCCCGGCTACATCGTGACGGACATGTTCACGGCGATCACCAACACCCCGGAGGCCCAGGAGGTCTGCCGCAGCCACGTGGCGCTCGGCCGGCTCGGGACCGCTGAGGACGTCGCGGACGCCGTGCTGTACCTCCTGTCGCCCCGCTCCGCGTACATCACCGCCCAGGAGATCGGGGTGGACGGCGCGCTCACCACCTCCATCCCGCTCTGATCGGTCCCCCCGATCCGCCTTTTGAGGGCCGCCGGCACAGCCGGCGGCCCTCATTGGTGTTCCTGCCCGGATCGCGTGCCTGCCTGGATGGCCTGCCTGCCCGGTTTCCGTACATGACTGAGGGCACGCAAGAGGTCGCCACCGCCGCCTCGGCCGCGGCGGTGGCGACCAGTCAGCGCGGGGCTCAGCGCAGGGCGGTGGCGGACGCCATGACGTCGTCCCGGAACCTTCCCCGGGGGTCCACCCGCTCGCGGACGCGGTCGACGGCGGCGATCCGGTCGGCGCTGAGATGCCCCTGCGGCTGCGCGAACGTCTCCACGAACGTGGGGGTCGTCCGCCCGGTGTCCCACGGGGCGAGCGCGGCCCGGACGGTCGCGATGTGCCGCGTGATGGCCTCGGCCGTACCCGACAGGTCCGGGACGCCGCCTCCCGAGTAGGCGTAGCGAGCGTCGAGGTGGTCGAGCGCGCCTCCCCGGGGGTCCGCGACCGCGTACGCGCCGCCGAGCTGACGCAGCCCTGCCGCGATCAGCGGCGATCGCGACCCTTCGCCGAGCACGCGGAGCAGCTCGTCGATGCCCTCGTCGCCGATCTCACCCAGCAGCATGTGATCGCCGATCACCGCGACCGGGTCGGAGGGGTCCATGTGGGTGTCGAGCACGCTCATGGGGGCGGTGAGCTGCCACGTGTCCATCACCGGCTCGGCGACCGAACGCAGGGGGCCCAGCAGCTCGTCCGCGTACCGCTGGGCGGTGGTCACGTCATCGGCCGTCTCGGCGAGCACGGCGCCGTCCACGCAGAGGATGGGCCCGGCGGACAGCATCGGCGGCACCTCGGGGATGGCCGGCAGGTTCAGGATCCGCACCGAGGTCGCCGCCTCCCAGGGGGCGTCGAGGGTCCACCGGCGCCAGATCCGCAGCAGCCGGGGAGCATGGACGGCGGGCCAGCAGGCCGCTCCGGTGACGACCTGGGCCACGGGGAACAGGCCGACCTCGACGGCGGTCACGATGCCGAATCCGCCGCCTCCGCCGCGCAACGCCCAGAAGAGATCCGGATCGGACGACGCGTCCACCCGGCGAAGCTCACCGTCCGCGGTGACCAGTTCGATGGCCGTGACGCCGTTGCCGGCCAGGCCGGTCTTCCGGCCGTAAAAGCTGAGCCCCCCACCGAGGAGATAGCCGACGACGCCCACGTTCGGAGACGAGCCGTGGGCGACGGCCAGCCCCTGCTCGGCCGCCGCCTTGGCCACCACGCCCCAGCCCGTCCCGGCGGGGATGCGCGCGACCCGGCGATGGGGGTCGATCTCGACCTTGCCGTCCATCTCCGTCCGGACCAGCAGCGCGTCGCGCATGGGCCGCCCGGCTGGGGATGCGTGTCCTGTGGTGTGCACGCGCAGGGAGAGCCGTTCCCCGTCCGCGAACCGGATCGCCGCGCGGATGTCCTCGACGGTCCGCACGGTGACCGCGGCCGCCGGCGCCGGCGGCGCGGCGAGGTTGAAGACACTGGTCGCCGCCTCGTAGCCCGGCTCTCCCGGACGCGCGACGCCAGTGCCGACGTCATTCCCGACACTCATGAAGGAGTCGCCTCCACCCGGTCTCGAAGTGCCGCCACGGCTCAGGCCACGCGCTCGGCGGTGATGAAGATGAAGGACTCCGGTCCCGACTGCTCCCGGATGACCATGTTGGCGTCGGCCAGCCAGCGCCTGATCTCGTCGGACTCGAACAGCAACATGCCGGCGGGGCGGCTGGGGAAGTAGTGGGACGCCTGGAAGTGCCGGACGACGGGATCGCGATCCCACACGAACGTCATCATCGTGAACGTGCCGCCGGGACGCAGGCAGCGGCCCACCTCGGCGATGGCGGTCGCCGCGTCGTCCGGGAAGGCCTGCAGGGCGTTCCAGCAGACCACCGCGCCCAGGCTCGCGTCCTCGAACGGCAGCGAGAGCGCGCTGGACCGGACCGCCGGTACGGCGGGGACCCTGCGGCGCAGCACGTTGAGCATCGGCAGGCCCATGTCCAGGGCGACCAGCCGCTCGGCGCCGACCGCCCCGGCGATCACGCTGGTCCACCGGCCCGCGCCCGCCGCGAGGTCGAGCACCGGCCCGTCCACCGGACGCACGTGCTGGGCGATGTAGGCGTCCTCGTCCGGCAGGGTCACGGCGCCGCCCCAGTTGCCTCCGGCCACCCGGAGGAACTCGGGACGGAGCCGGGACTCGTAGTAGAGCCCCATGCTCGGCATCTCCGCGAGCTTCTGCAGCAGGTTGGCCGTGGCCTCGTCGGTGGCTCCGGCCACGTCGCTCACGCCCTCGGTGAGGTCGAGGATGCCGCGGGTGACGGGGTAGGTGACCGCGCAGCGAGCGCACCGGACCCCTCCGGCGTGGAAGTCGAGCGACCCCTGGCAGGACGGGCAGCGGAAGGCGGCCGCGTGCCGGCTGAAGATCTCGATGCCGGGCTCGACGCCGGGAACAGAGCCGTCGCCGAGCTCCGGGGGCTGCGCGACTCCGCCGATCGTCACGGGCATCCCATGACGCACCGCCCAGTACGCCTTGGAACCGACATATCCCCAGACGGTCCGCGTGTCGTTGCGCCAGTTCGCGGCGACCTGCTCGGGAGTCAGGGCGCCGATCCACCCCTTGTCGAAGTCCCGCTCCTCGTCGGTGAGCCGCCACACCGACGGGGAGGGCCAGACCCGGCCCAGGTCGGGGGCGTCCGGGTCGAGCGTCCGCAGGCAGCGGTCCAGCCGCGACACGTCGCCCTCCTCCAGGCCCAGCGGCTCGATCAGGGGCAGGATGCGGCCGCGGTCCTCCGGGAAGTGGGCGAGCAGGTAGACCAGCGCCTGCGTCAGCGGCTCATCCGGGCCGACGCGGCTCAGCACGTCGAGGTAGCGGTCCATGCCCTGCCGTACGGCGTCGCGCACGGGACCGCCCGGGTCGGAGTCGGCCTCGGCGAGCAACCCCAGCAGGATGATCAGGTAGCCGGCCCGGTGGTCGTCGACCCGGCCCACCGACGCCACGAGCTCAGGGACCGCGGGCAGCGCGAGATCGGTCGGCGCGCCGGGCTCCCACAGCGCCGCTACCAGCCGCTCGTACGCCTCCGGAAGCTCAGCGGGCGGCGCGCCGGTGAATTTCTCCACCAGGGCGCCGGCGGACGCGTACGTGCCGGTCACGTACGTGCTGTCAACACTCATCTACGGGTCCTTTCGGATATCCAGTCGGAATGCTTCGAGGCGACGTGGTGGGGCGTGCCGGGGCATGGTGGGCGGTCAACGCCTTTCAGCATCACATTCCGGCGCCCATCGGACATCTCCCGGTGTGCGACGCGCATTCTGATGTCGTACGGCAGTGCCGTACCGCAATCGCGGAGATGCGATCGCGCCGTCGGCGGCAAATCATGGACGCTGGCAGGCCCTGTTTTCCGGTTGTTTCCGACGACCTGCTCTGTGCGCGTGATCAGCGCGCGAAACCTCCTCCGACCTTGTGCCGCGACAGCAGAAAGAGGTCAAATGAAGAGCAAGATTCCGATCGAAGTCTGGGTGCCGGACCTGACCTTTCCTGGTTGGATGGACCGGTGGTACAAACAGGGCGCGGAATTCGAGGAGGCGCATCCGGAATTCCAGATCAACGTCCGCGGTAAGGACTTCTGGCGATTTCCGCGTCAGGTCGCCGAGGCGGCCGCGGAGGGGCTCACCCCGGCCATTTCCGAGTACTACTTCTACATGACCCAGGTGGCGAGGGACTCGCTCGCCCAGGACGGCAGTCCGCTGTTCACCTCGGTGGAGAAGGCCATCGGCGGCCGGACGGAGATCCTCGGCGAACCCGTCGTGATCGACGACATCATCCCGCCGCTGCGCGACTACTACACCTACGACGGCGACCTCACGTCGATGCCGACGGTGGGCACGACGAGCCTGCTGTACGCGAACAAGGGCCTGCTCCGGCGGGCCGGGGTGTCGGAGCTGCCGCAGACCTGGGAGGACGTCGAGGCGGTCTGCCAGGCGGTGGCCCAGCTCGGGGACGGCCCGTCCCACGCCATCACCTGGTCGAACCACGGCACGTTCATCCAGCAGGCGCTGGCGTCGCAGGGCGGCCTGATCGTCGACAACCACAACGGCCGGACGGGCCGGGCGACGGCCGTGAACCTCGCCTCCAAGGAGATGCTCACCTGGGCGGAGTGGTGGCGGAAGCTGCACAAGGACGGCCACTACCTCTATACCGGCAAGATCCCGGACTGGGCGGGCACGCTCAAGGCCTTCGCCGACCAGGACGTGGCGATCCGGATCTCGTCGTCCAACGACGTGAACTACATGTGGCGGGCCGCCGAGGACAACGAGTTCGACATCGAGGTGGGGATCTTCCCCTACAACCACCGCGTGCCCTATGTCGGCAACGCCGTCGCGGGAACCTCCCTCTGGCTGGCCAACGGCCTCGACGAGGCCACCCAGGAAGGGGCGCTGGCCTTCCTGCAGTACCTGCACAACCCTGAGAACGCCGCGGAACGGCACAGGGCCAACAGCTTCCTCCCGCTCACCTACGCGTCGTACGCGCTGCTGGAGGAGGAGGGCTGGTTCGTCCGGTATCCCCACCACCGGCTGGCCTACGACCACGTTATGAAGTTCCCGGCCGGTGTCGTCCGCGAGCGGCCGGAGCTGGCGGGCCAGGTGCCGGTGTCCGAGGGCGCCCTGTTCGGAGACTTCGCCGGAAACCAGGACGTCATGACGCGGGCCATGGGCGACGTGCTGGCCCACGGCGTCGACCCGCTGGAGCGGTTCACCGAGGCGACCGCCGAGGCGCAGCAGTTGCTGGACACGTACAACGCCTACGCGCTCAGCTCGGGCTTCCGCGACCCGGAGAACAGCCCCACCCACAGCCTCAGCGTCGAGGCCTTCAGCGAGGCCGCCGCCGGCCGTGACTACTCGGCGGCCGACATGGAAGCGGTCGTGAAGCTCCACCGCTGACCCCGGCCGCGAACCGAACGGTCCGCGGACGCCGATGGCGTCCGCGGACCGTTTGTGTTTCGGGGGTGTCCGCCCTCAGACCGTGATGAGCCGGCGCCGGTACTGGGCGGTGAGCCGCTCCAGCTCCGAGACGATGTCGGACGGGCTCGGCTTGGCCAGCCACTCGTCGTGGAGCGACGCCGCGCCCGCCCGGTAGGACGGGTCGTCCAGCACGGAGACGATCTGCGACCTGACCTCGTCAACCGACTGAGTCTGGTGGTTCAGGCGGAAGCCCGCCCCGCGCGATTCGACGTACCGGGCCGCGAGCCGCGAGAGAATGTTCCGCTCGGCCATCTTGCTGTTCTCACCCTCGCTGACGACGATCCGCTGGGGCTCGTCGGTGTCGGCGATGATCTGGGGCAGGTTCGCGGCCACCGAAGCCCAGAAGGTGCCGCTGGAACCGTGGTTGATGCTCGCCGCGCACGTGGGCAGGAGCTGCACGAGCGGCACGTAGTCGACCGTGCGCACGTTGCCGGGGATGTTGTCGATGCCCTCGAGTTGATCGCTGTTGAGCGTCGCCACCACCTCGACGTCCAGGTCCGCCACCGCCTCCAGGATCTTGGGGGTGCGCCATTCCCCCTTGTGGTACGCCCTGGTCGACAGGCCCACGGACAGCGCGATCCGCGGCCGCTCCGGCCGGTCGTACAGCCACTCCGGCTTGACGCCGCCGCCGTTGTAGGGGCTCCAGCGAACGGGAAGCGAGGCGATGCCGGCGGACAGGCGCATCTCCTCCGGGATGGGGTCGACGGTCCACTGCCCGAGCAGCAACTCGTCGTCCACCTCGACGCCGTAGCGGTCGGCGAGTGGCCGCACCGCCCTGGCGAGCGGGTTCTCCGGGAGCTCCGCGCCGGTCTGGCGGGCGCGCTCGGCGAACTTCTCAACGGCCCATCCGCTGTAGTCCGGGGCCATCAGCACACGCGCGTGCGCCGCGCCCGCGGCTCGGGCCGCCACCGCTCCCGCGGGGAACCAGGGGTCCCAGAGAACCAGATCCGGCTGCCAGGAGCGGGCGAACTCGACCAGCGCCTCGTTCTGCGCGCTGGGCCGCCGAGGCAGGTGGAACCTGACCGCCATCATGTAGTACTGGAAGAAGACGTCCCAGTTGTCCCGCTCAGCGGGAGTGATCGCCAGGGCTTCGGCGAGACGCTCCATCTCCTCGAGGTCGGGATGGAGGTCGTCCCGGAGCCAGCCCTGCGGCTCCGGCTCGCCGCAGACGACCGCGGGCAGGCCCGCGGCCACGATGTCCTCGGCCGCGCCGGGCGGGCACGCGACGCAGACCTCGTGGCCCGCGATCTGGAGCGCCTGGACGTACGGCACGGCGGGATAGAGGTGACACATCTGAGGCCAGACACTGAGCATTACGCGCACTGCGATCTCCCTTGGAACATGGTTTCTCCCGAGAGCCGGCGGCTTCGGGCGTTGGCGGTCATCCGTGTGCCCGCACGAATTCCTTGATCGAGGAGACGACGTAGTCGATCATCTCGTCGGTCAGCCCCGGGTAGACGCCGACGTGGAACGTCTGGGTGGTGATGATGTCGGTGTTGGTGAGCTCCCCGACGATCCGGTACTTCTGGTCCTGGTAGGCGGGATGCCGGAGCAGGTTGCCCCCGAACAGGCGGCGCGTGCCGATCTTCCGGTCCTCCAGGAACGCCACCAGCTCCGCCGCGCCGAACGGCGCCTCCGGCTCGACCGTGAGGACGAAGCCGTACCAGCTGGGGTCGCTGCGCGGGGTCGCCTTGGGGAGCAGCAGGTGCGGCACGCCGTCCAGCCCCTCGCGCAGCCGGCGCCAGTTGCGCCGCCGCGCGGCGCAGAAGTCGTCGACCTTGTTGAGCTGGCTCAGGCCGAGCGCGGCCTGTAGCTCGGTCGCCTTCAGGTTGTAACCGACATGGGAGTAGATGTACTTGTGGTCGTAGCCTGCGGGGAGCGTGCCCATCTGGTAGCTGAAGCGCTTGAGACAGGTGTTGCTCTCGCCGGGCTCGCACCAGCAGTCGCGGCCCCAGTCGCGCAGTGACTCCACGATGCGCGCCAGCGCGAGGTTGGAGGTCACCACGCACCCCCCTTCACCCATCGTCATGTGGTGCGCGGGGTAGAAGCTGACGGTGGCGAGGTCGCCGAAGGTGCCGGTCGGCTCGCCGTCGTAGAAGGAGCCAAGGGCGTCGCAGTTGTCCTCGATCAGGAAGAGCTCGTGCTCCGCGGCGAGCCGGGCCATGTCCACGACGTCGAACGGGTTGCCGACGGTGTGCGCGATCATGATGGCCTTGGTCTTCGGCCCGATCGCCTGCGCCACCATGTCGACCGTCGGGTTGTAGGTGCCGAGTTCGACGTCCACGAACACCGGGACCATGCCGTTCTGCAGAATCGGGTTCACCGTGGTCGGGAAGGCCGCCGCGACCGTGATCACCTCGTCGCCCGGCTGAAGCCGCATGTCCTGAAGCCGGTGGGAGGTCAGCGAGGTGAGCGCCAGCAGGTTGGCCGACGACCCCGACGTGGTCAGGAGCGCCTTGCGCCGCTTCAGCTTGCGCGCGAAGACGGACTCGAAGGTCCGCGCCCGGTTTCCCGCCGCGACACGCAACTCCAGGGCCGCCTCAACGAGCGCGATGCGGTCCTCGACGTCGTGTACCGCGCCGGTCGGCCATATCTCGGTGACCCCGGGGACGAATTCTCCACTCGTCTGGACATCCTCGTGGTACTTGCGGACCTCATCCAGAATCAGCGCCTTATGGTCGTTCATCTCCGCTCCTTAAATCGACGGACGACGCATCGGCGAGTACCGCGGTGCGAGCAACCACGGCGCGAGGCGACGACGCCGTCGCGGCCCGGACCACCACCACAGCGGACGCGTCGGTTATGCGGTGCGGAGCGCCGCCGGTCCGGCGGTAGCTGAACGGAGAAATAATGCCTTTCCGGCCCGCACCGTCCCAGCATGGGCCTCGGCCGTTCCGCGGCGCATCTCCTGGATTGCCGGGCCACGAGGACGACCGCGCCGACCGGCCGTGACGCCGCCACCGCGGGCATTTCCGCTTCTTTCCCGGTCCGATTTGATTAATTCGGCCGTGTTCCGGCAATCCAGGAGATGCGCGGCCCAGCCGTCAAGAATGACGATGCGCTAGGAGAAGTATGTCAGGGACGCACCGCCATAAAATGGAATTAATAAGCACCCTGACCCCCCACAAAATAATGTCTCATTCTGAGATGGGAGCGTCAATGCGTTTCCTACCCGACCAGCGAGACCCGAAAGTGGCGATTGTCGGACTCGGCTACGTCGGCTCCTGCATGGCGGCGATCCTGACGGACCGCGGCCTGGACGTCACAGGCGTGGACATCAATCCCGACCTGGTGAGCGAGCTGACTCAGGGCCACTGCCGCTACCAGGAGGACGGGCTGCCCGACCTGCTCAGGAGCGCGACAGAGGACGGACGGCTCAAGGTCACCGCCGACTACGCCGGCGTCCGCGACACCGACGTCGTCATCATCGCGGTCAGCACGCCCGTACACGAGGACGGCTCCCTGCTCGACGACCAACTGCGCGACGCCTGCCTGAGGCTGAGCGCCCACCTGCGCGAGGGTCAACTGGTGCTGGTCAAGAGCACCGTGCCGCCGGGCACCACCAAGGGCTTCGTGCTGCCCCTGCTCACGGCGAGCGGGCTCGTCGCCGGCGAGGATTTCGGCCTCGCCTTCACTCCCGAGCGCTTCGCCGAGGGCACCGCGCTGCGCGAGCTGCGCGCCCTCCCGATCGCCGTGGGCGGGATCAACGCCGAGAGCACCCAAGCGGCGGCGGATTTCTGGCGGCGCGCCCTCGACGTCAGGGTGATCCCGATGGACTCGCCGGAAGCCGCCGAGATCGTCAAGCTGGCGGACAACTGGTGGATCGATCTCAACATCGCGCTCGCGAACGAGCTCGCCAAGTTCTGCGCGAAGTTCGATGTGGACGTGCTGGACGTGATCACGGCGGCGAACACGGTTCCCAAGGGCAGCAGCAACATCAACATCCTGCTGCCCAGCATCGGCGTCGGCGGTTCCTGCCTGGTGAAGGATCCGTGGATGGTCTGGCACACCGCCCGCCTGCGCGGCCTGGAGATCCACACCGCGCGGGTCGGCCGCGAGATCAACGCGGAGATGCCGGACTACACGGCGCAGCTCATCGTCAACGAGCTGGTGGGGGTCGGCAAGGACCCCACCGAGAGCACGGTGGCCATCCTGGGGCTGGCGTTCAAGAACGACACCGGTGACCTGAGAGCGACGCCGGTGGAGGGAGTCATCACGGCCCTGAAGAAGACCGGAATCCAGGTCCGCGCCTTCGATCCGCTGGTCGACCCGGTCCAGGCGGAGGAGCAGCTGGAGCTCCGGCCGGTCGGGACACTGGACGAGGCCGTGCGGGACGCGGACTGCGTCGCCGTGCTGGCCCATCATCGGGACTTCGCGAACATCGATTTCGCGACGTTGCCCGTGGCGTCGTCGTGCCTGGTCCTGGACGGGCGGGCCTACTACTCGAAAGAGAAGATCGCCGAACTGCGGCGCCTGGGCTACGTCTACCGAGGGATCGGACGGTGAGCCCCACCCGTGCCGTCGTGACCGGCGGCGCCGGCTTCGTCGGAAGCCACCTGGTGGAACGGCTCATCGGCCGGGGCGACGAGGTGACCGTCTTCGACAGCGGGCCGGTCCCCCATGACCAGCGGCTCTCCCGGGAGCATGCCCGGCACGTCGAGGGCGACATCCGCGACCCGGCCCGGCTCGCCGAGGCGATCACCCGCGGCGTGGACGTGGTCTACCACCTGGCGGCCGTGGTCGGCGTGGACCAATATCTGGCGCGGCCCCTCGACGTCATCGACATCAACTTCCTGGGCACCCGCAACGTCCTGGAGCAGGCCCTACGCGTCGGCGCCCGGGTCGTCGTGGCCAGCACCAGCGAGGTCTTCGGCAAGAATCCGGCGGTGCCGTGGTCGGAGGACGCCGACCGGGTGCTCGGACCGACCTCCGCCGACCGCTGGACCTACTCCTCGGCCAAGGCGCTGACCGAGCACCTGACCCTCGCGTTCGGCCGCCAGCACGGGCTGGAGGCGACGATCGTGCGCTACTTCAACGCCTACGGCCCGCGGCAACGTCCCGCGTTCATGTTGAGCCGGAGCATCCACCGCGCGCTCAACGGCCGCCCGGCCGTGCTGTACGACAAGGGCGAGCAGACCCGGTGCTTCACATTCGTGGACGACGCCATCGAGGGGACCCTGCTGGCCGCCTTCCATCCGGCGGCCGGCGGAGAGACGTTCAACGTGGGCAGCATGGTCGAGACCACCATGGGCGACGCCGCACGGCTGGTCGCCACGCTGACCGAGACCGATCTGGCGGGTGTCGCGGTGGACACCCGGGCGGCGCTGGGGTCGGCGTATGAGGACGTGCCCCGCCGCATCCCCGACAACTCCAAGGCACGCCGGATCCTGAACTGGGAGTGCCGCACCTCTCTCCGGGAAGGCCTCACCAGGACCATCGCATGGGCCCGCGCCAATCCCTGGTGGCTGGCCCATCCCGACAACGGCGCCGCTCTTCCGCTGGACGCCGCCACACGGTGAACGGCGGGAACCAAAAGATCCGGCCGGCGGAACCCCGCCGGCCGGATCTCTTTTGTGCGTGATATCAGTGGGCGCCGGCACCGGCGGGCACCGAAGCGGTGAGCCGCACCGGCAGGGCCCGGTGACCGTTCATGATGAACGTCGGCAGCGGCTGGAGGTCCTCCTTCGCCACCGCGAGGCTCAGGTCGGGGAACCGCTCGAACAGCGTGGACAGGCCGGTCGCCGCCACCGCTCGGGCGATGCCCACGCCGAGGCAGTAGTGCGGGCCGTGGCCGAAGGACAGGTGCTCCTTGTCGGCGCGGGTGATGTCGAAGCGCCCGGCGTCGTCGCCGTGCAGCGCCGGGTCCCGTCCCACGGAGCTGTAGTTGACGAGGATCGGGTCGCCCTGCGGAATGGTGACGCCGTCGAGGTGGATGTCGGTGACGGCGTAGCGGAGCGGCAGGTGCGCGAGGGGCGACTCCACCCGCAGGGTCTCGTCGATCACGTCGTCCCAGGTGGCCCCCCCGGACCTGACGAGGTTGAGCTGGTCAGGGTTGCTGAGCAGCGCGGTGATGGCGTTGTCGAAGAAGTTGATTGTGGTCTCGGACCCCGCGCCGAGGATGGCGAAGATCGTGTCGGTCAGCTCGACCTCCGACAGGCGCGAGCCGTCCTCGTCCCGCGCGGCCACCAGGTCGCTGGTGATGTCCTCGCCCGGAGCGCGGCGCTTCTCGGCGATGAGCTCCTCCATGGCGCCTCGCCAGCCGGCCAGGATGGACTGGGCCTGCGCGGGAGTGACGGTGGTGTCCACCATCATGTCGATGACCTTGGCCGTCTCGACCCGGGCCTCCTCCGACATCCCGATCAGGTCCGCCACCAGGCGGGCCGGCAGCGGGTAGGCGAACCGCTGCCGCAGGTCCACGACCTCACCCGGAGGAGTGGCGGCCAGCGCGTCGAGGAGCTCGTTGGTGAGCTCGACGATGCGCGGCCGGATCGCCTCGGTACGGCGCGGCGTGAACGCCTTCCCGACCAGCCTCCGCAGGCGGACGTGGTCCTTGCCGTACGCCGTGACCATGTTGTCCATGGCGATCCAGCTGATCATCTCCCAGTCCGCCGGGATCTCGCCGTTGAGAAAGGCCGGCCAGTGGTTGCGAGCGCTCTTGGTGACGTTGGGGTCGGTGAGTAGCTTCTTGATCACGTCATGGGAGTTGATGGACCACGCGACGACGCCTCCGGGGAGTTCTACCTGGGTCGCCGGGCCAAGCGACCGCAGGTGGTCCGTCTCGGCGTGGATGTTCTTACCGGTGGTGTCGAGGACGGGGCAGCGTTTTTCCATGGGGGATCTCCAGTTCGTTGGTAGAGCCGGTCGATGAGGGGCCGCGCCAGTGACCTGACGCGGCCTGTCACGTGATCCGCCGCCTAGCGCCCTCGCCCGTGAGGGACACCTCTTGTCGAGTTTCCTCGGTTCGGCCCTAGGCAGTTACGGGCGCGGAGGGACCGGCCTCGGCCTCGGACGCTGAGGCGCCGTCCGCTTCCCCGCCCTCCCCGGTCTGGGCCTGCCCCGAAGGCGGCACGTGCTTGAGCGCGATCACCGTCACCACGGCCAGCACCACGGCGAGCGCGGCGCTGACAGCGGTGGCGGAGTTCACGGCGTGGGTGTACGCCTCGCGGGCGGCGTTGAGCAGGTCGGCTCCGAGCTGACCGCCCACCCGCCCGGCTCCGACGACCGCGCCGGCGATTCCCTCGCGAGTGGCGTTGGCCGCCGCGGCCGGGACGCCCGCCGGGATCGTGCTCGCGATCTGGCTGGTATAGACGGCGGTGCCCACACTGCCCAGCGCGGCCACGCCGAACGCGATGCCGAACTCGCCGCCGGTCTCGGAGATCGACGACGCCGCTCCGGCCTTCTCGGGCGGGACGGATCCCAGAACCAGGCCGGTGCCCAGCGACCCCATCGGGCCGGCGCCGACGGCGCCGATGACGAGACCCGTCACCACGAGACCCAGCCCGGAGGAGCTGTCCACCTGGCTCAGCACCGTGTACCCGATCGCCGTGATCACCAGGCCGGCCGCGATGACGTAGGCGGGACGCACCTTCTGGGCGATGCCAGGGGCCATCATGACGCTGATGATGGTCACGAGGGTCATGGGCAGCGTCCAGAGCCCGGCGGCCAGCGGCGACAGGCCCTTGACCATCTGAAGGAAGATGCTGACCAGGAAGAAGCTCCCGCTCACGATGCCGCCCGAGATCATGATCACCAGGGCGGAGCTGAACGTGCGGTTGCCGAACAGGCGCAGGTCGAGAAGCGGGGTGGCCAGCGCGCGCTGCCTGCGTACGAAGATCACGCCGAACACGATGCCCACCAGGACGGCCGCGGCGAACTGCGGCGCCCAGCCGTTCCTCGCCAGTTCCTTGAGGCCGTAGATGAAGGGCAGGATGGCGAGCAGGGACAGCACGACGCTGAGCAGGTCCACGCGGCCCCCGTCGGGGTCGCGATATTCGGGCAGCAGCGCCGGACCCGCCACGAGCAGCAACGCCATGACCGGCAGCGCGAGCAGGAAGACCGAGCCCCACCAGAAGCTGCCGAGCAGCAGTCCGCCGACGAGCGGGCCGAGGGCGATACCGCCCATGAAGCAGCTCATCCAGACGGCGATGGCCATGCCCATCTGCTTGGGGTCCTTGAACATGTTGCCGAGCAGCGCCATGGTCGAGGGCATCTGCGTGGCGCCGGCGATGCCGAGCAGCGCACGGGCGACGATGAGCATCTCGGCGCTGGTGGAGAAGGCGGCCAGCGTCGACGCGGCCGCGAACGCGGCCGCACCTATGAGGAGCAGTTTGCGGCGGCCGATCCGGTCACCCAGGGTGCCCATCGTCACCAGGAATCCGGCGATGAGGAACCCGTAGATGTCGGTGATCCAGAGTTGCTGAGTGCCCGTGGCGCCCAGGTCGGCGCTCAGGTGTGGCAGGGCCAGGTACAGGACGCTCATGTCGAGCGCCAGGAGCAGCGTGGGCAGGGCGAGCACGGCCAGGCCCAGCCACTCCCTTCGACCAGCCCGCACACCGGACCCGGCGTCGGTGTTCGTGTCCATCGGAATCCTTCCGTCGGCGTTGTCTCGCAGTGATTTCACGAAGCCATGTGCGCACCGACCATTTTTCTGGTCGGTGACACCGACCATTTTCCCCGTCGGTGCATGGCTAAGCTTCCGCGAGAGTGCGCTCTTTTCCGGGCACGTTCAAGAGCGGACGTGGCCGGATCCGCCATCGGGCGCGGGCCCGGCCACTCGAATCAACCGGCGGGCGTGGACTCCGGCTGAGCACCCGCGGGGCGGGTAACAGGCTTTCTGGCCCTGCTCCAGTGGCGCATCGCGGGCATCTCGACGAGCTTGAAGAGGATCCAGCCGAAGACAATGTTGACGAGGATCTCCCCGATGATGAGCAGCGTGCCGCCCACGACGCCGTACTCCGCGTTACCCAGCACCTTGGGACGCAGCCAGAACAGCACGAACGACTGGGTCAGGTAGAAGGCGAAGGAGATGTTCCCGAGCCACACCATCGGCTTGGCGCCCATGACGGTGCGAACACCGCGGAGGTTGGCCGTGGCGTAGGTGCCGAGCAGCAGGCCGAACGGGATCGCTGTGACGAGCGTCTGGTTGAACGGCTCGGGAATGTAGAGGATCGCGGCGTACGCGATCAGGAAGAGGAGCACGACGGGAGTGTTGGGGATCCGCGGCCACCGGCCGCTGATCACGATGCGCGCGACGATCATGCCGAAGACGAACTCGACCAGGCGCACCGGCGGGAACATGTAGCTGAACCAGAACTGCGGCAGCGACTGCGACTCCCCGGGGAACATGGGAACGTCGCTGATGAAGGTGATGGTGACGAGGCAGAGGGCGGCCATGCCGACGACCATGACGCCCAGCCACAGCCACAGCCTGCTCTCGGAAATCTTTCTGACCGGGATGATCAGCAGGGGGAACAGCAGGTAGAAGAACATTTCCGGGCCCAGCGACCAGGCCGGCATGTTGGCCCCTCCCCACAACGCGACGTTCGGGGAGAAGGCGTTGATCAGGAAGAGGTTCGGCAGGCCCCAGTACGGCGTGTACACACCGGCGAACAGGATCATCGCGAGTGCCCAGGTCACGGCGTGGTTGGGCATGATCTTCACGACGCGGCGGCGCCAGTACGCCGTGACCCGCTCGCCGGGACGAGCCGACCACGTGATGATGAACCCGCTGAGAATGAAGAAGAAGGAGAGCGCGATCGGCCCGCCTGGGTTGAAGAACCACATCATCTTCTCCGTGACGGCCCAGTCGCTGTAGGGCTTCGCCGGATTCTGGTTCCCCATAGTCGCGGGGTACAGAGCATGGCATATGACGACCAGCGCCGCGGCGATGGCACGCATCCCGGTCAACGCTGGCAGATCGGGGCGACGCTCACCGAGAGCGTCGATACGGCTGGATGACGATGCCACAGACACAGCGGGGGCCTTCCTTTCTCTCGCATTGCCCTGGCCGGTGACGCGCGGAACCCGGGGGGATCACTGAAATGACATGGCCAGGCGACACCATGATTTGCGCCCGCCGCGTGCCCGTGCATCTCCCCGCGTGCTGACATGCGGCGCGCGTCGCGGAACGCCCTCAGACGATGCGCACGTCGGGCACATAGAGGATCCACCGCCCGCCACGCTCGGAGAACGAACGCTCCTTGGCCATGATCTCCTCGGCGTGATTCCAGGCGAAGAGCAGGGCGTAGTCCGGATAGTCGTCGGAAAATGCCGCCGGCGGCTTGACCGGAATATGCGAGCCGGCGATCAGGCGGCCCTGTTTGGACGGCGTTGAATCGCAGATGAAAGGAACCAGATCGGGGCCGATTCCGCAGTAATTGGTGACCGTCGTGGTCTTCGCGGGCGCGCCGTATCCGGCGATCCGCATGCCCTTCCCGTGCAGATCCCGAAGCAGGCCGATGAGGTCGTCGCGAATTCGTCGCGCCCGCCCGGCGAACTCCTCCAGCGTCGCGTGCTCGCCGAGCCGCTGGGAGTCCTCCCGGGCCAGCAGGTCGCCCACCCCGCGTGAGACCGGGCGTGCGCCCGGCTGAGCCAGGGTGTAGCGCATCGAGCCGCCATGGATCGGGTCGGGTTCGGCGTCGACGAGTTCGAGCCCGAAACGCTCCGCCGCGGCCTGTATCGCTCTGACGGAGAACACGAACGAGTGCTCGTCGTAGAGAAGGTCGAACGCGGTCTGCTCGACGACATCGCCCAGATAAGGCTCTTCAAAGACGAATATTCCGGTGGGCGCCAGCAAGCGTTTGACGCCCCGGAGCACAGACGCGAGATGAGAGATGTGCGCGATCACGTTGGCCCCGAACATGACGTCCGCCGGCCCGTGCTCGGCGAGGATCCGCGGCGCCGTCGACTCGTCGAAGAACTCGGGGAGCACCCGGACACCCTTGGCCTTGGACATCTCGGCCACTTCCCGGGAGGGCTCGATGCCCAGGTGACGCACCCCGGCCTGCGCGATCTTCGAGAGCATGACCCCGTCGTTGCTCCCGATCTCGACGATGAACGGGTCCGGGCCGGTCAGCTCGGTGTCGAGAAAATGCTGGGCGATGCCCTCGAAGTGCCCGCGGTGAACGGCCGATCCGGAGGCGTGGTACGGATATGCGTCGTGATATCTGATCTCCTGCGGAATGTCATCCAACAGCTGCACCATGGTGCATGAGTCGCACATTCCGACGACCAGCCGGTAGAAGAACTCGTCCGCGACGTCCCCCGGTCGCGGAAAAGCGTTACCGCGAGGCTGCGGCCCCAGGTCGATTGAGCCCTTTACTATGCCGCCGCAAATTCGACAGGTGCTGTCCATGAAACGACATTAACATCCCAGTTTCACGGAACCATTATCGGCGATTGCGATACACGGGATACGGAGTTAATCACGTCACCAGCCGGATCTAATGGTTTCCGCAATGTGCGCCCGGTCCTCGTCGGACAGCCACCAGCCGACCGGAATGGATGCGGCGGGCCTGCGGCAGGGGCCGATGACACCGGCCCCCGCCTGATGAGGGGTCACACCAGATCCGGGTCCTTCGGATCGGTGGCCGTGCGGTCGGTGATCGGAAGGCCGGTGCCGGTGGGCGCCGCACCCACCGGCTCGCGGACCGGGTGGCGGCGTGTACGCCGACCCGCGGGGCCGGCTCAGGTAGCGCATCGCGGACTGCTCCACGATTGAACAGCAGCCAGCCGCCGACGATGTTCGCGGCGGTGAGGGCGACGATGAGCGCGACGCCGTACTCGTCATCGCCCAGCACCTCCGGGCGCAGCCAGAAGAGCACGACGGCCTGCGTCGTGAAGAAGCCGAACGAGATAGTTCCCGAGCCACACCATCGGCCTGCTGCCCAGCACGGTGCGCTCGCCCCGGACGTTGGCCGCGGCGAAGGTGCCGATGGCCAGCCCGAAGGGGATCGCGGTGATCAGCGACATGTTGTACGGCGAGGGCAGTTCGAGCGTCCCGTAGTACGCGAGCGCCAGCAGGAGCACGATTACGATGCGGCGGCGCAGATAGCCCGTCGTCCGCATGCCGGGGCGGGCCGCCCAGGTGATGTCAATCACACGCGGCGTGCCGCCGCACGACGGCATGCGGCGGCACGGTGGCACGGCGTGGCGGCCCGGCGGCGGGATGCCGTGGCTCGACGGCGGCGGGCGGCGGGCCGGGACGTCTCACACGATGTGCACGTCGGGCACGTAGAGGATCCAGCGTCCGCCCCGTTCGCGGAACGCCTGCTCCTTCGCCATGATCTCCTCGGCGTGGTTCCACGCGAACAGCACCGCGTAGTCGGGGTAGTCCGCGGAGAACGCCCCGGGCTCCAGCACCGGAATGTGCGAGCCCGCGACCAGCCGTCCCTGCTTGGACGGGGTCGAGTCGACCACGAACGGGATCAGTTCGGTCCCGATGCCGCAGTAGTTCGTCACCGTCGTGACCTTGGCGGGCGCGCCGTAGCCGACCACCCGCTTGCCCTGCGCGTGGAGGTCGCCCAGCAGCCCGGTGAGGTCCTCCCGGATCTTCCGGACCGCGGCGGCGAACTTCTCGATCGTGCCGTGCTCCGCCAGCCGCTGCTCGCGTTCCCGGGCCAGGAACTCCGCCACCGCGGGAGCCGGGGCGCGCCGGGACGGCCGCGCGATCGTGTAGCGCATCGTGCCGCCGTGCAGCGGCACGGGCTCGGCGTTGACGAGCTCGAACCCGGCGAGTTCCGCCATGGCCTTGATCGACCGCACCGAGAAGATGTGGACGTGCTCGTCGTAGATCATGTCGAAGGCGTTCTGCGCGATGACCGACCCTAGGTAGGGCTCCTCGAAGACGAACACCCCGTCGGGCGTCAGGAGCGTGTCGATGCCCTGGAGCAGCCGCGGGAGATAGACGATGTGGGCGATGCAGTTGGCCCCGAACACCATGTCCGCGGGGCCGTGCTCCGCGCGGATGGCGGCCGCGGTGTTCTCGTCGAAGAACTCGCCGAGCACCCGGATCCCCCGCCCCCGCGCGATGTCGGCGACCTCCCGGCACGGCTCGACGCCCAGGTGCCGGACGCCGGCCTGGGCGATCGTGGCGAGCATGACGCCGTCATTGCTGCCGATCTCGACGATGAACGCGTCCGGTCCGGTCAGCTCGGTCTCCAGGAAACGGCGGGCGTTCCCCTCGAAATGCGCGCGGTGCACCGCAGAACCCGACGCGTGATACGGATATTCGTCGCGGTATTTCGCCTCTTGGGGAACATCGTCGAGCAGCTGGAACATCGTGCAGGAGTCGCAGGTCCCCGCGCTGAGCGGGAAAGACTTCTCGTGCTCGATCTCATGAGGCAACGGAAAACCGTTACCCGACGGCTGCCGCCCCAGATTGACGGTTTCCTTCACCGTGCCGCCGCAAATCCTACAGCGTCCATTCGACATGAGCCGAGGCTAGCCGCGGGCCCTCGCAGGGAACATCTCGAAGATTGCGCAGTTCCGCGGCGCCGCTGCGCAATCGGGAAGGTGCCCGGCGAACGCGGCGGATGTGAGACTCGCCGGGTGATCGAATCCACTGCGGAGGCGCTGATGACCACGGACATGTCGGCCATTGCCACCCGGGACGCCGAGGGCGCCCGGAAGGCCAACGTCTACAGCGCCGAGGTGAGCGAGGTCTACGACGCCGTCTACCAGGGGCGGGGCAAGAACTACGCGCACGAGTCCGCCGTCGTCACCGAGCTGGTGCGCGCCCGCCGCCCCGGGGCGGCCTCGCTGCTGGACGTGGCCTGCGGGACGGGGGAGCACCTGCGGACGTTCCGGCTCATGTTCGACGAGGTCGAGGGCGTCGAGCTGTCCCCGACGATGCGCGCGGCGGCCAGGGGGAAGGTACCCGGCGTGGCGATCCACGACGGGGACATCCGGCGGTTCGACACCGGCCGGACCTATGACGCGGTGTGCAGCCTCTTCGGCACGGTCGGCTACATGACCGACACGGCGGAGCTGGAGGCGGCGGTGGGCCGCATGGCCGCTCATCTGCCGACCGGCGGGGTGCTGATCGTCGAGCCGTGGTACTTCCCCGCCAGGTTCATCGACGGCCACATCGCCGGCGACTTCGTACGCGGCGCGGACCGTACGGTGGCGCGGGTGGCGCGGACGGCGCGGACCACGGGCTCCACCGTCTGGCAGGAGTCGCACTGGTCCGTGGCGGACGCGACGGGCGTACGCCACTTCGACCAGGTCCAGATCTTCACCCTGTTCGAGCCCGCCGACTACACGGCCGCGTTCCAGCGCGCGGGCTGCGACGCCGAGTACATCGAGAGCGGGGACATCGGGGACGGCCGTGGGCTCTTCATCGGCGTCCGGCACTGAACGGACCGGACGGAGCGCGCCGCCGATGATACCCCTGCTCAAGGCCGCGATCGGGCCGAACACCCTGGACCGGATCGCCGACGTGCTGCGCACCGGCATGATCGGGCACGGGCCGGTGGTCGAGGAGTTCGAGGCGGCGCTGGGCGCGCGCGTCGGGAACCCGTACGTGGCCACGGTCAACAACGGCACCTCGGGCCTGCATCTCGCGCTCCGGCTGGCGGGCGCGTCCGGCACCGGCGACGGACGGGAGGCCGGACGGGAGGCCGGACGGGAGGCCGGACTGGACGCCGCCCGGGACGAGGTGCTGAGCACGCCGCTGACCTTCGAGGCCACCAACTGGGCCGTGCTGGCCAACGGGCTGCGCCTGCGCTGGGTCGACGTGGACCCGGCCACGCTCAACCTCGACCTCGACGATCTCGCGAAGAAGATCTCACCGGCCACCCGCGCCATCGTCATCGTCCACTGGGCCGGGTATCCGGTGGACCTGGACCGGCTGCGGGAGATCCTCGACGCGGCCGAGGCCGCGCACGGCTACCGGCCGGTGGTCGTCGAGGACTGCGCCCACGCCTGGGGGAGCACCCTTCGCGGCCGTCCGGTGGGCGGTGACGGCGAGAACATCTGCGTGTTCAGCTTCCACGCGACCAAGCACCTCGGCACCGGCTGCGGGGGCATGCTCACCCTGCCCGACGAGCGGTCGTACGAGCGCGCCCGCAGGCTCCGCTTCTTCGGCATCGACCGGCGGGCCGACCGGGTCAACGGCGACTACGACGTGCCCGAGTGGGGCTACAACTTCTACATGGACCAGATCAGCGCCTCCATCGGGCTGGCGAACCTGGAGACGGTCGACGAGCGGGTGGAACAGCACCGCCGGAACGCCGCGTTCTACGACGCGGAGCTGGCCGGCGTACCGGGACTGGAACTGACCGCGCGGGAGCCGGACCGGGAGTCGTCCTGCTGGCTGTACCCGGTCAAGGCCGAGGACCGGCCCTCGTTCATGCGGAAGATGAACGACGCGGGGATCATGGTGAGCATGCTGGTCCGGCGCAACGACACGCACGGCGCCGTGCGGGACGTCGCGAATCCGGCGCTGCCCGGCCTGGACGCCGTGCACGACCGCATGGTCCACATCCCCGTCGGCTGGTGGCTTTCCGAGGCCGACCGCGCGCATATAGCGGACACGATCAAATCCGGCTGGTAATTCCCTTCTCTTTGCGTGCGCACTCCGCGAGTGTTATTACAAAGCGTAAGCGAGGATGGTGTCACCCTTGTCACGTGGTCACGCACGAGCTGGAAAACGAGGCCGGGCGGGGCCGTACCGGACCCCATCCGCGCGGCGGCCGACGGGATCGCGGTGTTCGGTCCCGGCTCGGCGGGCGAGGGCTGGGCACTGGAGGAGTGCGCAGCGCTGATGCGCGCCTCCGCCGAGCGGGGCCTGCGGTTCATCCCGGTGTCGTACGGCGGCGCGTCCGTCTCCGGGTTCGCCGCGAACTGGACCTGGCGCGACTTCGGTAAACCGGAGAAGAACACAGAGCCGGAGGAACTGGCCCGGTTGCGGGCGGAGAACAAGAAGCTCAAGGCCGAAGCGGCCAGGCTGGAAGCCAGGAACGAAAGGCTCAGCGGCGAGCTTGGGAAGATCAAACCGCACTGGATATCGCGGGAAAGCATTCGCGCTGCTGGACGACATCTCACGCAGCGCGGACTCCGGCGAGCGCTCCTCCCGGACGAGGTCGGACCCGATGTGCCCGTCGATGAAGTTCTCTCGCCGGTACCACGGCTCGACGATCAGTACGCCGCCGGGAGCCACGTGCCGGCCATGCTCGCCACGCGGCGTCCAGCTCGGCCGTCGTGGCCATGTACCCGACCCTGGCCCTAACGCCTGATTTCACGCGGTCGCGGTCACACGGTGAAAGAGGACAGGTCCTCCCTGTCCGCTTTCACCGTGTCAGTTCTCGGTGTTACTTGACCGTCTTGAGGTAGTCGTCGAGAGCGGCGAAGAAGTAGCCCCAGCCCTCCTCGGCCCGGGGAACCTCCTCCTCGGGGAGGTTGCCCTTCTGCACGAAGGTCATCTTGGTCCCGCCGTCGGCGTCCGCAAAGGTCACGGTCACCACCTCGGGCTCGTTCTCCTGCCCCGGGTGGGGCTCCCGGCCGCTCTGGTCGACCAGGGTGTAGGAGAGTCGCTCGTTCGGCACGACCTCCTGATAGACGCCCACGAACGGGACCTGGGTCTGCTCGTCGACGACGATGGTCGCGCGCCACTCGCCGCCCGGCCGGACGTCCAAGGAGATCGTGTCCAGCGGCGCACCCCACCAGTGCGTGAAGTGCTTGGGCTCGGTCCACGCCGCGTACACCAGCTCACGGGGGGCGTCGAAGATTCGAGTGAGCTCGATCGTCGAAGTCATCGTTTTGTCCTTTCTTGGGCTTGAAGAGCATGGCTTGTCACAAATGTGAAGCCATCTCGCGGATTCACCCGTCAATCCGCGTGACGGGAATCAGCACGAGCTTATGGGCCCAGCGAGGAGCCTGTCTCCGATTCTCCCGGCCCAATAAGGGCCGTGTCTTATTCAGAAATGCTCACTGTCCGCAGCGCCCGCCCCGGAGAACCGCAGGTGAAAGCAACCCGGGAGATGCGTCCGAAGAGCACGGATGTGACGCTGACGGCATGCCGAATTCGACGACGAGACCGTGAGGACCGCGTAGCAATGGGAGTCGCCACAAGAATTCCCGAGCACCGCTTTACGTCCCCGCCCGAGCCCGGCCTCACGCCCGACGAGATGGTCGCGAGGGCCGAGGCGATCGCGCCGACTCTGGTCGAACTCCAGGCCGAGACCGAAGAGCGCACCTTCTACGGCGAGGACGTCCACGAGCAGTTCGCGAGGGCCGGCTTCTACCGGATCCTGGTTCCCCGTCGCTACGGCGGCTACGAGTTCGGGATCGACACCTTCATGCGCGTGACCATGACGCTCACCCGGGGCTGCCCCTCGACCGGCTGGATGTACTGCCTGGGCGCCGCCCACGCGCTCGCCGTCGCCACGCTGTTCGACGAGCGGACGCAGGACGAGGTCTTCGGCTCCGGCGGCGACTTCATCTGCCCGGCGACGGTCGTCCCCAGCGGCACCGCCGAGCGCACGGAGGACGGGGGCTGGGTGCTCAACGGGACCTGGGGCTACTGCTCCGGCTCGCCGTACGCCACGCACTTCGTCGGCCACACGCTCGTCTCGCCCGAGGACGGCGGCCCGCCCGAGCCGATGATGTTCATCGCCCCCCGCAGCGAGTGGACCCGGCTGGACGACTGGGGGAAGGCGCTGGGCCTCAAGGGCAGCGGATCGCACAGCATCAAGATCGAAAACGGCCGCATCCCGGATCATTTCGTCATCCGTACGCACATGAGCCAGGTCAGCGTCCGGGAGGGGACGCCGGGCCGCACGCTGCACGGCAACCCGCTCTACGGCGGGGGGCAACTCAGCTTCATGGTGCTGGAGGACGCCGTCCTCGCCGTGGGCATGGCGCAGGGCGCGCTCGACGCCTACGAGGACATCATGCGCACGCGGATGACCCCGTTCCCTCCGATCGTGCCGCGCATCGAGGACCCCGACTACCAGTTCCTGTACGGCCAGGCCGCGGGAATGATCGCCATGGCCGAGGCCGCGACGGTGGACGCCATCAGGCAGTGGCGCGAGACCACCGACCGAGGCCCGGCCGCGGTGACCCAGGAGCAGGAGATGCGGCTCGCCGCGATCTGCAGCGAGGTCGTCCAGGTGTGCTGGCGCGCGGTGAAGGAGCACCTGTTCCCGACCGCCGGTTCGAGTGCGGTACGGCACGGCGAGCGCATCGAGCGCGTATGGCGGGACATGTCGATGTTCGCCACCCATGCCGGAGTCTCGACCTTCCTCGCCACCATCGCCAAGCGCGAACTGGCCCGAGCCCGGTTCGGCGTCGAGTAGGGCGCGGACCCCCGACCGTTCAGAAGGGAGAAGTCCGATGACGGAACTTCGGGACACCCCGCTCACCAGGGACACGACGACCGAGCCCGCCGGCGACGCCGCGCCGCGCAAGACACGGCCGATGACCGGCGCGGAGTACATCGACAGCCTGCGCGACGACCGCGAGATCTACCTGTACGGCGACCGCGTCAAGGACGTCACCACGCATCCCGCCTTCCACAACCCGGTCCGGATGACCGCGCGGCTGTACGACGCGTTGCACGACCCGGACAAGCGTGACGTCCTCATCGCGCCGACCGACACCGGAAGCGACGGGTACACCCACAGCTTCTTCACCACGCCGCACAGCGCCGAGGATCTGGTCGCCAACCAGCGGGCCATCGCGGCGTGGTCTCGGATGAGCTACGGATGGATGGGCCGCAGCCCCGACTACAAGGGGTCGTTCCTCGGCACGCTGGGCGCCAACGCCGAGTTCTACGAGCCGTTCGACGACAACGCCCGCCGCTGGTACAAGGAGTCCCAGGAGAAGGTCCTCTACTGGAACCACGCGATCGTGCACCCGCCCGTGGACCGCAACCGGCCGCCGGACGAGGTCGCCGACGTCTTCGTCCACGTGGAGAAGGAGACCGACGCCGGCCTGGTCGTGAGCGGCGCCAAGGTCGTCGCGACCGGCTCCGCGCTCACCCACTACAACTTCATCGCGCATTACGGCCTGCCGATCAAGGACAAGAAGTTCGCGCTGGTCGCGACCGTGCCGATGGGCGCTCCCGGCCTGAAGCTGATCTGCCGCCCGTCCTACAGCGCCACGGCCGCGGTCATGGGCAGCCCGTTCGACTACCCGCTCTCCTCGCGGCTGGACGAGAACGACACGATCCTCATCCTGGACAAGGTCCTCATCCCCTGGGAAAACGTGTTCATCTACGGCCACCTCGGGAAGGTCCAGCTCTTCACCGGGCGATCCGGCTTCCCCGAGCGCTTCACCTTCCACGGGTGCACCCGCCTGGCGGTGAAGCTGGAGTTCATCGCCGGTCTGCTGGCCAAGGCCGTGGAGATCACGGGCACCAAGGACTTCCGCGGCGTGCAGAGCCGGATCGGCGAGGTGCTGGCCTGGCGGAACCTGTTCTGGGCCCTGTCCGACGCGGCCGCGCGCAACCCCGTCCCGTGGGTCAACGGCGCGGTGCTCCCCAACCCGCAGTACGGCCTGGCCTACCGGTGGTTCATGCAGATCGGCTATCCCCGGGTCAAGGAGATCGTGCAGCAGGACATCGCCAGCGGCCTGATCTACGTCAACTCCAGCGCCGAGGACTTCAAGAACCCCGACGTCCGGCCGTACCTCGACAAGTACCTCCGCGGCTCGAACGGCGTCGAGGCCGTGGACCGGATCAAGGTCATGAAGCTGCTGTGGGACGCCGTGGGGACCGAGTTCGGCGGGCGGCACGAGCTGTACGAGCGCAACTACGCGGGCAACCACGAAAACACGAGGGTCGAGCTCCTGTCCGCGCAGCTCGCCAACGGCCAGGTCGACGGCTACAAGGCGTTCGTCGACGAGTGCCTCGCGGAATATGACCTCGACGGGTGGACGGTCCCCGACCTGTCGTCATTCGAGGATCTGCGGCAGATCAGGACGGGCCTCTTCGACACCTGACCTCTCGTGTAACAAGGAGCGCCGCCAGAAGACCTTCTGGCGGCGCTTCGGTATTCCCCGGCCGGCATTGACTGCGCCTCGCATCCGTCCTATGGTTCATTAGTGAAGTAATGAACCAGTGGAGCAAGGTGCCATGTTCGACGACCGAAGCCCGATCTACCGGCAGATCGCCGACCGCATCAAGGCCGATGTGCTGAGCGGCGCGCTGACGGCGGACGAGCAGGTCATGTCCACCAATCAGTACGCCGCCTTCTACCGGATCAACCCCGCCACCGCGGCCAAGGCGTTCCAGCAGTTGGCCGACGAGGGCGTCCTGTACAAGAAGCGAGGTATCGGCATGTTCGTCAGCCCGGACGCCCGGGACGCGCTCAGAGCCGAGCGCAGGAAGAGCTTCTTCACCGACGTGGTCGACCCGATGGTCGCCGAGGCCAGGGCCGTCGGGATCCCGCTCAGCGACGTGATCCGGCGCATCACCGAGCTGGAGGGGAAATGAGGATCGAGGTCGACGATCTCGTGCTCCGCTATGGCGACGTCACCGCGCTCGACGGGATGACGCTCAGCCTCGATGGCGGGAAGATCTACGGACTGCTGGGCCGCAACGGATCCGGCAAGACGAGCCTGCTGTCGATCCTGGCCGGTTTCCGCAAGGAGTCGGCTGGCGGCGTGCGGATCGACGGGCAGCCGGTGTTCGAGAACGCGGGCCTCACCCGCCACATCAGCCTGATCCGCGACGCGGGCGAGACCATCGACATCGGCAGCGCCGGCGACGTGCTCTACTTCGCCGAGTGGCTGCGCCCGAACTGGGACGACCGGTTCGCCCGCTCCCTGATGGATACCTTCGGGATCACGCCGAAGATGAAGGTCAAGGCCATGTCCAAGGGACAGCGGTCCGCGATGGGCGCCGTCGTCGGCCTGGCCGGGCGGGCGCCGCTGACCATGTTCGACGAGACGTACCTCGGCATGGACCCGGTTGCCCGCCATGCCTTCTACGACGCTCTGCTGGCCGACTACATGGCTCACCCCCGCACGATCATCCTGTCGACCCACCTCATCGAGGAGGTCAGCTCGCTGTTCGAGGAGGTTGTGATCATCGACCGCGGGCGGCTGGTCGTGCACGAGGACACCGAGACGCTGCTGTCGAGAGGCACGTCGGTGACCGGGCCCGCCGCGCAGGTCGACACGTTCACCGCCGCACTCACCGCGGGCGCCGTGACCGACGGGCCAACCGGCGTGAACGGCCTCGCCGTGCTCGGCGCCAAGCAACTCGGCTCGACCAAGTCGGCGATGATCTACGGCGATCTCGACGACAGCCAGCGCAGGAAGGCCGTCGAGGCCGGGCTGGAGCTCGGCTCGATCGCCATGCAGGAGCTGTTCATCCACCTGACGGGAGAGGCCCGATGAGATTCCCCAGCCGCCTCCTCGGCGCCAACATGCTGCTCGCGCTGATGGTGTGGGCGGGGTACTTCCTGGTCGTCACCGCGATCACGGTCGGCATCGCGGTCTTCGGCACGCTCACCGGGAGCGTGTGGGAATCGGCCACCCAGCTCACACGGTGGTTCGCCTTGTTCATCGGGGTGGGCCTGGTCCGGGAGTTCCTGCCGTTGTACATCGCGCACGGGCAGACACGCCGCCAGTTCGGCGCGCAGGCGGCCGTCACCGTCACCCTGTTCGCGCCGTTCCTGTCCGCCCTCATCACGGCCGGCTACCTGCTGGAGAAGGTTTTGTACGGCCTGGCGGGCTGGCCGCACGTGCTGGGGCGGAGCCACCTGTTCACCGAGCCGGCGCAGGTGCCGCTCGTCTTCGCCGAGTACCTGATCGAGTTCCTCGTCTGGATCGTGGCGGGAGCCTTCATCGGCGCCGGTTTCTACCGCTGGGGCGGAGGAGGCCTGCTGACCATCCCCGTCGGCGTCGGCCTGGTCGTGCTGGCCAACGCCGCTGTCGGCACGGATCTGCGCCTGCCGTTCATCCGGAACATCGGCCTGGACCTGCCGCAGTCGCCGGCGATGACGGTCGGCGTCGCCCTCGGCATGTTCCTGCTCGGCCTGGCCCTGACCTGGGCCGTCATCCGGGACGTGCCCCTGCGCAACAAGCCGTCCTGAGCCTGTCCTACGAGGGCGGGCCCGGCCAGGCCGTAAGAGCGGGAATGCGTGCATGATCACGCGCAGGGGAAGGGGGTCTTCCCTTATACGGCTATGGTGCCCAGGCCGGCGGCGCGCTGGGTCTCCTCGTCCTCCAGGACGATGTACGGATCGTGCATCTCGTACCAGCCCAGGCCCGGAGGGCAGCGGTCGTAGCCGAGCAGCCGCCGGACCTCCTCGGGGTAGGCCAGCACCTTCTCCCTGGGCACCGCGAGGTACTGGTTCTCCTCCTGCCGGAGGTTGCCCAGGTCCAGGGCGATGGTCATGCCGGTGCGCGGCACGTCGGTGGCGTTGGCCCCGCCGCCGTGATAGACACCGCCCAGCCAGATGAGGCCGGACCCGGCCCGCATCACGGTCGGGATGGCCTCCTCGGACTGCGGGGCGCGCTCGTCGTCCCAGTGGTGGCTTCCGGGGATCACCAGTGTGCCGCCGTTCTCGGCGGTGAAGTCGCTCAGGGCCAGCATGAGCTGCACCCGGCTCGTCGTGCCGGGATGCGTGCGCAGGTGCAGCGCGTCGTCGCGGTGCAGCGGCTGCTTGCCCTGGCCACGGTGGATCTGGATCACCTGCGTGGTGCTGATCTGGATGGTGGGCGTCATCTCCTGCCGCGACCGCCCGATCCACATGGGTATCGGCTTCTGCATGATGGCCCTGGCCGCGCCCAGGTACAGGCGCTGGGTGACGACCGGCGTCAGGCGGGTCGTGCGGGCGAACAGCGAGGACACCCGCCTGGTCCGATGGCCGTCATACCAGCTGTCGCTGTAGGCGCAGGCGTCCAGGGCCGGGCCGAAGTCGGCCCACAGCCCGGCGAGGGTGGTCTCGTCGGCGAATTCCTCGACGATCACAGCCCCGTCGCGCTCCAAGATCTGGACGACCTCTTCGAGGTCGGCGTCCGGCTTCACTCTGGTCAGGCCCGCCATCCTGCGTCACCTCTCTCCGCGATCCATTCCTACGAACATTGCCCGCCTGCCGTACAGGCGCGTCTTAGCGCAGCTCGACGTCGCCGCGCGTCACGGCGTCCACGAACTGTCCCCGGGACAGCGCCGCCGCGACCAGTTCGATCTCGTCGGCCATGTAGCGGTCGTGCCGCAGCATCGGCGCCAGGGACCGCACCATGTCGTAGGTCGCCTTGCCGGCCGGGCTGAGCTTGTCGTACCTCCCGGACAGGTCCACCGCCTGCGCCGCGGCGAGGAACTCCACGGCGAGGATCCGGGTGTTGTTCTGCAGCACCCGGCGGGCGTTGCGCGCCGCGATCAGGCCCATGCTCACGACGTCCTGGTTGTCGCCGTTCGACGGGACGCTCTGGGTGCTGGCGGGGCCGATGGTCCGGTTCTCCGCGACGAGCGCGGTCGCCGGGTACTGCGCGCCGGCGAAACCGCTGTTGAGCCCCGGGTCGCCGGCGACGAGGAACTCCGGAAGGCCGTTGCTGAGATGCCGGTTGAGCAGCCGGTTCGTCCGCCGCTCCGAGAAGACGCCGAGCTGGGTGAGGGCGATGGTGAGGTAGTCCATCACGAAGGCGACCGGCTGGCCGTGGAAGTTCGCTCCGTGGAAGACCTCCTTGCCCTCGAAGACCAGCGGGTTGTCGTTGGAGGAGTTGAGCTCGATCTGAAGCGTGGCCGAGGCGTGGTAGACCGTGTCCCTGACGGCGCCCACGACCTGAGGGATCGCCCGCAGTGTGTACGCCTTCTGCATGTACACCTCGGTCCGCTGGACTCCGCTGTCCGAGGCCGAGCGGTCGCCGCTGAGCTCCTGCCGCAGCTGGACGTGCTCCACGGCCAGCTCGCTGCCGTGCAGCAGGGCGCGCATGTTGGCGGCGGAATCGATCTGCCCCTGGTGCGGGCGGGCCACGTCGTGCCCGTCGGCCACGAAGGGGCTGGTCGAGCTCTGAAGGACCTCGCAGATCAGGGCGGTGACGATCTCGGCCTGCCGGATCTGGTCCAGCGCCCGGCCCACGAGCAGGCAGCCGAGACCGGTCATCGCGGAGGTCCCGTTGATGAGCGAGAGCCCCTCCTTGAACCGCAGCTGCAGCGGCTCGATGCCGAGCTCCCGCAGGACCGGCCCGGTCTCGACGCGGCGGCCTTCACGCAGGACGTAGCCCTCGCCGATGATCGTGGACGCGACGTGCGCCAGCGGCGCCAGGTCGCCGCTGGCTCCAAGCGAGCCGATCTCGGGGATCGCGGGGGTGATCCCCAGGTTGAGGTAGAGCGCGAGGCGCTCCAGCAGCTCGGGCCGCACCGCGGAGTAGCCCTTGGACAGGGCGTTCAGCCGCGCCGCGACGATGGCCCGCGCCTCGTCCTCGGCGAAGAGCGGGCCGACTCCCGCGCTGTGGCTGCGGACCAGGTTGGTCTGCAGCTCGATCTCCTTGGCGGTGTCGACCAGCATGTAGATCATCTCGCCGTAACCGGTGGTCACGCCGTAGACAGGGATGCCCTGCCGGATGATGTCCTCGAACAACTCCCTGTTGGCCGCGGCCTTGGCCAGCGCGGAAGGAGCCACGCCGCACATGACCTGGTTCTCGGCGATCCGCCGTACGGCCCCGATGTCCAGGGTCTCGCCATCGAAATCGACTGACGTTGCGGTCTCGACCAGAGTCAAATCTCTCACCCGCCATAGGTTGGGTAACGGCATCAATACACAGCTCGCGAGTCGAAAGGCGAAATCCCGGCTGAATACCCCGGCACCACGCCGGCGTCATTACCGGCGGATGTGGCTGCGCATCACATATACGCGATCCTCACCACGACATCGTCACGTCCGGCCACGGTTCCAGGCATCTCCTAAGATGCTGCGTCGGATTCCCCCGTGAACTGCGCGGTATTTCCAGGCGTAGCCCCGGGCCCCGATATTCGGCCGGACCATTGCCGCCGTGTTTGATATCTCCGGGCCGCCCGCCGATTTCTTATTTCGCGCTCACTTGGCACCGGGCGGGCCGGGGGGATGGGAGACGAGCAGGCCGGCGTCCGGGAACGGCACCTGCGGTGGGCGACGGCCACCGCGACAACGCTGGAGAGCCGCCTGACCACGCGTCGTTCGCGACGTTCGTGGACGCGCGCGTCGCCCTCCACACCGGACGGTTCGATGACGCGGCCGGGCTTGTGGACCTGCTTTCACGGACTTCCGCCAGGGGCGCTACCAGACGTACGCGCGCCCCGCCGGAGCCGAGCTGGCCGTCGCCGCCGGGCTGCCGGACACCGCTCAGCGGCTCTCGGTCGCCGCCTCCGCCGCGGATGAGAACGACTGGGCGGCCGCCTGCCTCGCGCGGGCCGAGGGCCGGTTACGAGGGGACACGGCCGCGCTGGAATCGGCCGTCGATGGCTGGGAGCGCGTCGGTGCCCGGTTCGAGCGCGCCTGCACGCTGCTGCTCCTCCCCGGTCACACCGCCGAGGGCCGCGCCGAGCTGGCGGCTCTGGGCTGCCCCGGCCCGCGGGGATGAACAGTTCCCACCCACGCGTACGGCCAGGCCCGGCGGCGTCTCGCGCCACCGGGCCTGGCCATCAGAGGCAGTCGGGGTCAGGTCGTGCTGGTGAGCACGGGCATGCTCGGCTGGGATGAGGCCTTGCCGAACGTGTTCCGCAGCCGCAGGGCCGGCTTCTCCACGAGGTAGTAACTGACGAGGGCCGCCAGGAAGCTGCCGCCCAAGACAATGACCAGCGTCAGGGGGTAGTTGGGGAAGGTGCCGTCCATGCTGAGCAGGCCGCCGGCCCAGAAGTAGAGGAACGGGATGTGCCAGAGGAACATGCCGTAGGAGATCTTGCCGATGAACTGCAGCGGCTTGACGGTCAGCACGGTGTTGAGGGCCTTCGAGCGCACGCCCGGCACGGTCAGCGGCGCCATCAGCAGGAAGACGAGAAGGAGGTCGATCGGCTGGTCGAACAGGATGTTGGCCACTGTGGGATAGTCCGCCGTGCCCTGTCCGCCGACGGGCGAGAAGCAGAACAGGATCGTGACGATCAGCGCCGCGCCCCAGCACCAGCCCGGATACTTGGCCACCAGGCGGTAGGGCCCCAGCACCGCGTTCGGTGACGTCTCGGCGGCGGCGGACAGCGTGGCCAGCGCCATGCCGACCGCGAGGTAACCGATCCACGCGGGCGGCCACTGGCCGTCAGGTGACCACGGGGGCAGGGACGCCCTGTGGGTCCAGACGCTGAACGCGTAACCGATCAGGATGAGGAGGCCGATCAGCACCAGGATCCGGCGTGCCCGGCCGGCGGGGTCTGCCGTCCGGCGCGCGAACTTGGCGGCGAGCCAGGCGAACGGCGGCAGGAAGACGTAGAACGCGACCTCGGTCGTCATGCTCCAGGTCGATTCCAACCCCGAGGGAATGGCGCCCTGCCAGGCGTGCTGCATCAACAGCACCTTCACCGCGAACCAGAAGCCGGTGACCATGTCGCGGCCGATCGTCAACATCATGATGATCGCGACCAGCCAGAAGGCCGGGACGATGCGCAGCGTGCGCCTCCAGGCGTACGCCCCCAGGTCGGGTTTCTTGGCGTCCGCGATGGCGTTGAGCGCGAACGGACGGTAGAGCAGGAAGCCGGACAAGGCGAAGAGGATCGGCAGCGACTCTCTGGTGAACCGTTCAAGCACGACGGCGAAGGCCATGCTCGACGGGCGGTAATTCATGAAGCCGAGCTCAAGTTGCCCGGCCGTGAGGCCCGCGTGAACGATGATCACTGCCAGCACGGCAATGGCGCGGATACCTTGGAGCTCCGGGAAGTACTGGCGTTTCGTGTTACGGGGGTGCGTGGGCTCGCCGTCCTTCGCTCCTGGTCCGGATCCGCTGACGATATCTGCTGCCATAGCCGCTCCTTGAGGAGTTAAACGACACCATCAGCTTGGTTCTGTGTAATTTCTGGGACATCTCCCAAATTGCGGAATTAGTGGCTTTGCAGCCGAACCGCTAGCGGCCCGTGGCCGTCGGTGCTTGGCCCTTCGAGGACCGCCCGTCGAGGACCTGGGCAAGATCGTCCGCCACGGACGCGGCCAGCGCGGGAAGATGGTCGCGCAGGAAGAAGTGACCGCCGGAGAACAGCCGCAGCCCCAGGAAGTCGTCCGTGTGGTCCTTCCACTCGGTCAGGCTCTCGGGCGGCGCCACCGTGTCCTCGGTTCCGCCGAAGGCGGCCACCGGAACCGGCAGCGGCGGCTCAGGGCGGTAGGCGTACGAACGGCACAGCGCGAAGTCGGCCCGCGCGACGGGCAGGGTCAGGCTGAGGGCCTCCGGATCCTCGGCCATCTCCGGTGGCAGCCCGCCCAGGGTGCGCAACTCCTCGACGAAGCGGTCGTCGGGACTCGCGGGGTCCGGCATGCCGGCCTCCGCCACGCCGCGTACCGGCCACGACGCCAGAGCCAGCAACACGGGCAGCGTCCCCCCGCCTGTCCCCCCGCCTGTCCCCCCGCCTGTCCCCCCGCCTGTCCCGCCGTCTGTCCCGCCGTCTGTCCCGCCGTCTGTCCCGCCATCGCCATGGAGCAACCTCGTCAGGCGGTAGCTCAGCATCGAGCCCATGCTGTGCCCGAACAGGGCCCACGGCACGTGCCCCCCGGCCGCCCGGTCCTCGGCCGACTCGCGGGCCAGCGAATCGGCCAGCCACCGCGCTGCCTGCTCGCAGTCGGTGAACGCCGCCTGGCGGTGCCGTCCCTGGCGGCCCGGCAGGCGGACCGCCCGAAGCTCCACCCACGGCGGCAGGTGCCGCGACCACTGGCGGAACATGGAGGCGCCGCCACCCGCGAACGGCAGGCCGTACAGGCGGACCCGCGCGGCGGGCCGGGACTCGAACGCCAGGTACCACGAGGACTGCCTCACCATTTGTCGCTCCGGTTCCCTCGAACTGCCCGGCCGCCGCCGGCCGCGCATGCCGTACAAGGCCACCTCGGGCTACGTCGGGCTACGTCGAGCCACGTCAGATCAGCGAGTGGCCGATCATCTCTTTCATGACCTCGGTCGTGCCGCCGTAGATGGTCTGCACGCGGGTGTCGACGAACGCCCGGGCGACCGGGAACTCGCGGACGATCCCATAACCTCCGTGCAACTGGAGGCAGCGGTCCACGACCTTCTGGCACAGCTCCGTGTTCCACCACTTGGCCATCGCCGCCTCCTCGGCGTCGAGCCGTCCGGCGTCGTGCTCCACGATGCACCGGTCGGTGAACGACCGCGCGACCGTCAGCGCCGTCGCCAGCTCCGCGAGCACGAAACGGTTGTACTGGTGGCGTCCGATGGGCCGGCCGAAGACCTCGCGGCCGCGGCAGTACACCAGCGTGTCCTCGAACACCTTCTCCGCGGCGGCCAGCGCCTCGACGGCGATCATCATCCGCTCCTGCCGGAGGGTGCGCATCATGGCGGCGAAGGCCCGGCCCTCCCGCCCGATCAGGTTCTCGGCCGGGACCTCCACGTCGTTGAAGAACAGCTCGACCGTGTCCATCGCCCGCATGCCGATCTTGTCCAGCTTGCGCCCGCGCTCGAACCCGGCCCGGCCGGACTCCACGACGAACAGGCTGGCCTCCGGCGCCCGCGTCCCCGAGCCGGTACGGGCCACGACCAGGACGAGGTCGGCGATGGAGCCGTTCGAGATGAAGGTCTTCTGGCCGTTGATGACGTACGTGTCCCCGTGACGCGTCGCCTTGGTCCGCAGACGCTGCACGTCGCTCCCGGCGTCGGGCTCGGTGATGGCGATGGCGGTCACCAGCTCGCCCGAGCAGAACCCGGGCAACCAGCGCCGTTTCTGCTCCTCGGTGGTGAGGGTGCGCAGGTAGAGGCCGGCGATCTCGTTGTGCAGGGACAGCGCCGGGGCGTACACCCCGGCGCGCGCCAGCTCCTCCGCCACGATCACGTGATGGCGGTAGTCCGGGTGGCCGCCCCCGCCGTGCTCGGCGTCCACGTCCATCCCGAGCAGGCCGTACTCTCCTGCTTTGCGCCAGATGCCCCGGTCGGCCGCGCCCTCCTCCTCCCAGCGGGAGTAATGGGGCAGGATCTCCTTGCTCACGAACGTCCGCACGAGGTCGCGGAACGCGTCGTGCTCCTCGGTGAAGATGTCACGGCGCATCGAGCGCTCCGGCCACCACGTCCGGGACCACCGGCGCCCAGACCGGGAGGATGTCACGCATCCGGTTCATCATCACCTGGCAGTACGCGGCGTTGTGGTCCAGGCTGCGCCGGCGGGGATAGGGCATCTTGTGCCGGCCGCCGTGGTCGAGGCGCAGCCGGACCGGGTCGACGGCCGGAAGGCCGTCGACCGTCTCAAGCGACGTCAGCAGCTCGGCCGCGGCCGCCGGAAGCTCGACCTCGAACTGGTAGCGCTCACGGGACACCACGCGCAGGTGCCGCAGCGGCACCGTCGGCTCGACCACCGCCTCGCGGTACACGTACGGCCGGGCGAGCAGGTCCAGCTCGAATGCCATGCGGACACGCGGATCGGCCAGCCAGCCCTGCTCGGCCAGGAAGTCTTCCAGCAGTCTGTCCATCTCACCGCGGTGAGACTGGAGCACGTAGTGCAGGACCTTGCCGATGTTGTTGATGTCGTAGTTGCCGAGGCTGCTCACCGAGTCGGCGAAGAACCGGCAGATGTCGGTGTCCGTCCGGGTCTTGTAGTAGTCGGCGGCCCGGGACAGGAAGTCGACATACGAGCAGACGCCCGATCGGTCGAGCTGCCGCGCGACGTAGAAACCGGCGCGGGCGTTGTAGAGGCTGATGACGGCGTAGTAGAACCAGGCCCCGGCCTGGAACTCCTCCTGGGTCACCCAGTTGGTCGCCACGACGACGTCGGCCTCGGCCACCGGGTCGTCCACCCGGACGGTGACGATGCCGAGGGACTCGCGGCGCTCGTACATCGGCGTGTTGCGCAGGAGAAGCTGTGGATAGGCCACCACCGCGTCGGCTCCCGTGGCGCACAGCTTGGCGATGCCCTCCTGGAAGGACTGCAGCGTCTCCCCCGGCAGCGGCCAGATGAGCTCGGTGTAGGAGCTGATCTTCTTCTCTTTGAGCTGGAGCTGCAGCTCGACGTAGGTGGACTCCTTGATGTTGGCGCGCTGCACCAGGTCGAGCGCCTGCGGGCTGAGCGTCTGCAGCGAGACCGGCTGGCTGGTCAGCATGCCGCCGTCGACGAGGATCTCGGTGATCTCGGTGACCCGGTCCGGCCGGTTCTTGGCCGCCTGGATGGTGACCATCATCGGGTAGCCGTACCGCTCCTTGCACTCGACGAGATGCCGGGTCAGCTCCACGTCGCGGGGCAGCGCCCCCCAGTTGGCGTCGGCGATGAAGATGCTCTCGATGCCCTGCTCGCTGATCCAGGTGAGGTCCGCCTTCACCCGGTCGAGCTCCCAGCGGTGGACCTTGTCGTTGGTGGCCGCGCCCCAGTAGCAGTACGAGCAGCGGAACGGGCAGCCGCGGTTGGTCTCCACGACCGCGAAGACGTACTCTCCGCCGTCGAAGATGCCGGCGGCGAAGGGCGACGGGATCTCGTCCAGCTCCTTGATCCGGGTGGGCTTGTCGGTCGTCACCAGCTCGCCGTCCGACCAGAAGCTCACCCCCGGCACCTGGCGGAAGTCGGGACCCGAGGCGGTGGGAGCGGCGAGCTCGCGCAGGAACGCGGTGAACGGCTGCTCGCCCTCCCCGTTACAGACCACCACGTTCTCCCAGGACGGGGGGACGTACTCGGCGGTGTAGTTCATCACCTGCGGGCCGCCGAGGATGAAGTAGGCGTCCGGGCGGAGCCGCACCAGCTCGTCCAGCACCTCCTTCATCCGGCGCATGTTCCACAGGTAGCAGCTCATCGCGTACACGTCGGCCTCGGCCGCCAGCATCAGCGCGACCAGGTCGTCCACCGAGGTCCGCACCTCGGGCGCGTGGATGGTGAAGTGGCAGCTCCGCGCGACGTCCGGGTCCTGCTCCGCGTACGCCTGAAGGTAACCGGCGGCCAGCGGAAGGGTGTTCGCGTAGAGCGGCAGCTCCAGGAGGCTGACCTTCAGGCTTCTCATGAGTCCGTCCCCGTCGTATCGGCGATCTCGCCGACCTCGGCGATCGACGCCGCCAGCTCGTGCAGTACGTCGTACTCGAAGACGTCGTCGGCCCCGAGCCGGATGCCGCGTTCCTTGGCCCGTCTCGCCAGCCGCATCGCGTGCAGGGAGTCGCCGCCCAGGTCGAAGAAGCTGTCCTCACGGCCCACCGAGCTGATTTGGAGCACCTCGCACCACAGCTCGCTGAGGACCCGTTCGGTGTCGGTACGGAACACCTTGCCGCCGGCGCCGGCGGACTGGCCGGGCAGCGGAAGCGCGGCCAGCGCCCTGCGGTCGACCTTCCCGTGCGGGGTCAGCGGCAGGGCGTCCAGAAGCGCCACCGTCTGCGGCACCATGTAATCCGGAAGCCGCTCGGTCAGGTCGCGCCGGAGCTGACCCACCTCGGGCGGATTGCCGGGATCGGCGGGGACGACGTAGCCGACCAGCCGATCGCCGCGATCATGCTTGACGACGGCCGCTTCCCGCACCTCCGGGAGCTGGTTGAGCGCCGTCTCCACCTCGCCGAGCTCGATGCGGAAGCCCCGCAGCTTCACCTGGTCGTCGGCCCGGCCGAGGAAGCTGAGCGAGCCGCCGGGCAGCTCGCGGACCAGGTCGCCGGTGGCGTACATGCGGGCGTCCCCGTCGAGGACGAAAGGGTCGGTCACGAACCGCTCGGCCGTGAGCTCGGGCCGGTTGAGGTAGCCGAGGGCCACACCGGTGCCCCCGACGTGGAGTTCACCGACCTGACCCGGCGGCACCGGCCTGCGCCGCTCGTCCAGGACGTAGGCCCGCATCTTCGGGAGCGGCAGCCCGATCGGAGGCGCGTCCTCCCCCGCCGCGCCGTCCCGCGCCGCGCCGTCCCGCTCGGGGGCTCTCGTCAGCTCGGCGTAGGTCGCGACCACGGTCGTCTCGGTCGGGCCGTACAGGTTGTAGACCTTGAACGGCAGGTCGGCGGGCGGGTAGCGGTGCAGCTTCTCGCCGCCGGTCAGCAGCGCCCGCAGCGCCCCGCCGTACGTCGTCCAGGGCTGGTCGAACATCTCGACGGCGAGCGCGGTGGTGAGGAAGCAGACGGTGATGCCCTCGGCGGCCAGCCACCGGGCGAAGTCGACGGGCGAGTCCGGCAGGCGGCCCTCAACCAGGCAGAGCGTCGCGCCGTTCGCCAGGCACGGCCACACCTCCAGCGCCCAGGCGTCGAACGACGGCCTCGCGAGCTGGGTGATCCGGTCGCCCGGCCGCACGTCGAACGTCTGCCGATACCAGGCGACCAGGTTCGACACGCCCCCGTACGGCACGAGCACGCCCTTCGGCGTTCCGGTCGAACCGGAGGTGTAGACGACGTAGAACAGGTCGCCCGGCGTGGGCTCGGCGCCCTCACCGGGCTCTTCGTCCCCGGCCAGTGCCTCCTCCACGGGGAGCACCTCCGCCACGCCGCCGGCGTAGCGATCGACCATGTCAGCTCGCGTGATGACCAGTGGAGCGCCGGAGTCACTGAGGATCGCGGCGAGCCGCGCATCGGGCTCATCGACGTCGGTGCCCACGTAGGCCCCGCCCGCGAGAAGCACCGCCAGGGCGGCGATGACCAGCTCGGGCGAGCGCTCCAGTGCGAGAACCACCAGCGTTCCACGGGTGACGCCCCGGGCGCGCAGGACCCCGGCCATCCGGCAGGAGCGTTCGTGGAGCTCGGCGTAGGTAAGCACCGTGCCCGCGCGGACGATCGCCGGCTGATCCGGCTGCACCTGCGCCCACCACCCGACGTACGCCGGAACGGTCGCAGGCGCGGCGCGTACGGCAGTGCTCAACTCGGTCAATTCTGCCTCCAAGTTCCGATATCCCGCTTCCGAAGGCTTGTGCCTCGCCCGTCGGACGACGGAGGCGGCGGCCGCTACGACGCGATCAGAAAAAGAGCACCCGCTCGGCCGCGGAGAACATCCGGCGGGTTTTCCCGAGGCTGTTATTTCTCATTCGGTGGGCCTCCGGCTCGCGGGTGAAACAATTCTTTTTGGAGCACGGGTGGGTCTTTATGACGTGCGGATAGTCACCGTCGTATCGTCTCGGCACGCCGCCGGGGAATGCATCTCCTGAATTGCCGTCGGACCTGCGAACCACGACCTGCGCATATTCGGACGCGACCGCTCAGCAATGTGAAAGATGCGCCCGGACTTTGGCGCTGTCATAATCATGTGGCGCGATTCGGTGAATGACACGGACACGGATGCGGGCGCGGACATGGTCCCGCGGTTTCGCGCCGCCGAGCATGGGGCTGGGACATGACGGTTGTGCACGGGTCACTCGAAGCTCGGACGGCGACTCCCGGGCCTTCGGACGAGCATGGGCCGCTTCTGGACGATGAGACCGTGGCCGCCTATCTCGGGCGGATCGGCGCGCGGCGCCCGGAGCGGGCGACCGCCGGCGCGCTGCGTGAGCTGCACGAACGGCATCTCATGTCCATCCCCTTCGAGAACATCGACTTCCACCTCCGCAAGCCGATATACATCGGCGCGGACGCCATCGAGAAGATCGTCGGCAGGCGGCGCGGCGGCACGTGCTACGAGCTCAACGGGGCCTTCTTCGAGCTGCTGCGCGCCCTGGGCTACGACGCCACGGTGCTCGCCGGGCGGGTGGCCGAGGACGGCGAGCTCGGCCCGGTGCTCGGCCACATGCTCCTGCGGGTGGTCGCCGAGGACTCTGCGGAGCCGTGGCTGGTGGACGTCGGCTACGGCCGCGGCGCCCGCCACCCGCTGCGCTTCGACGCACGGGAGCCGCAGGACGACCCGCAGGGCACGTTTCAGCTGTTCGCGGGGCCGTTCGGCGACCTCGACCTGCTGCGCGACGGGGTGCACCAGTACCGCATCGAGACCCGTCCCCGCACGGTCGCCGATTTCCTCCACATGTGGTGGTGGTATCGCCATTCGGGCGAGTCACCCCACATCACCCACCTCTACTGCACGGTCCCGACGGCCACCGGCCGCGTCACGATCAGCGGAAACACTCTGATCGTCCGGGAGACCGGGAGGCGGACGAAGCAGGTGATCGAGGACGACGACGAGCTGCGCGCGGCCTACCGCACGTGGTTCGGCCTGGAGATCGACGAGCTCCCGCCGCTGCCCGAGTCCCGGGCGGCCGAGGCGTAGGCCCGCCCCCGGGACAGGGCGGCTACCACAGGGGCGGCTACGACGCGGCCGGTTTGCGGGCGAGGAGGTAGGCCTGCGGGACCTTCTCGGGCGCAGCGGGCTGGCGGAGCAGCCGGGCGAAGACCTCGATCCCGGCCTGGCTCAGCAGCTCGGCGACGCGGTCGGGCGACAACCGATGGAATTCGAGCGACACATCGTGACCGAACGGCTGGGTCACATGCAAGGGCTCGTCGCCGACCTGGAAGGCGGTCAGCAGGTGACCGCCCGGGGCCAGCACCCGGTGGAACTCGGCGAACACCTCGGGCAGCCGCTCCGGTGGGGTTCGGTCATAGCCGACGACAGTAGCCCCCCGCATGAGCCCCCCGCATGCACCCGGCGTCCCCGGCCGGCGCGGGGGACGGAGGTCACTCGTCCTGGAGGGCGCGGCGGTTCAGCTTGCCGGAGGCGGTCTCGGGCAGCTTGTCGACGAAGCGGATGTCCCGCGGATACTTGTGCGGCGCGAGCCTGGCCCGGACGAAATTCTGCAACTCCTCGGCGGACACGTCGTCGCGGGTCACCACGAACGCCCTCGGCAGGGTCAGCCCGTCGACCTCGTAACCGACCACGGCGCACTCCACCACGGCCGGGTGTCCGATGAGGCAGTTCTCCACCTCGGCGGGCGCGACCCACCGGCCGCCGACCCGCAGCAGGTCGTCCGACCGGCCCTTGTAGTAGAAGAAGCCGTCCGCGTCCCGGCTGAACAGGTCGCCGGACCGCACGGTGTGCTCGGCGACGAAGGTCCGGGCCGACTTCTCGGGCGACTGCCAGTATTCCAGCGCGGCCGTCTCGCCGGTGATCTCCAGGAGGCCGACCTCGCCGTCGGGCACGGACGCGCCGTACTCGTCGACGACCCGGACGTGATACCCCGGCACCACCTGGCCGAGGCTCCCCATCCGGACCTGGCCCGGCCGGTTGCACACGTACCCGTGGAACATCTCGGACGAGCCGATGCCGTCGATCACCTCGACGCCGAAGGTGTCGAGCCACCGGCGGTGCAGCTCCAGCGGCAGGGCCTCGCCCGCCGAGATGCACACCCGGATCGAGCTCAGGTCCTGCTCGGACGCCCTGGGATGGGCCACCATGGCGCTCATCATGGTCGGCACGTTCACGAGGATCGTCGGCCGATGCTCGGCGATCAGCTCGAAGATCTTGTCCGCTGTGCTCCGCTCGGGGAACACGATCCCGGCCGCGCCGACGCCGAAGGGGAACAGCGCCGTCATGTTGTTCGCGTAGCCGAAGAAGAGCTTGGGCACCGGCAGCACCACGTCATCGGGGCGGATGTCGAGCACACCACGGGCGAACCACTCGAAGCTCAGCGCCGTGCTCCGGGCCGCGATGACGCAGGCCTTGGGCGTGCCCGTGCTGCCCGTGGTGAACCGCCAGATGGCGACGTCGTCCGGGGTCGTTGCGGCGGGCTCCAGCTCGGCCGGCTGAGCGGCCGCCAGAGTCTCGAAGTGGTGTTCGCCCTCCCGCAGTTCGTCCGCGGGCACGCCCACCACCAGCAGGTTCGGCACGCCCGCCGCGCGCAGCTTGTCCAGCGTCGCCGCATCGGCCACGACGACGGCCGGGGCCGCGTAGTCGGCGTAGAACCGGTAGTCCTTCGGCTGGAGGTAGGTGTAGGCCTCGGCCGTCACCGCGCCGATCTTGTGCACGCCGTACCACGTGGCGACGAACTCGACGCCGTCGCCGAGCGCCAGCAGCACCCGGTCGCCCTGCTGTACACCGAGATGGCGGAGCACGTTGCCGGCCCGGTTCGCCAGCGCCCGTAACTCCGCATAGGTCGTACGGCCCGCGGGGGTGATCAGGGCCGTACGGTCGCCCTCGTTGCGGTCGAGGAAGTGCGACGCGATGTTGAACTCTCGAGGCAGATCTCCGTAGCGCAAGAGGCTGGCGGGGTGCCGGTCACCCGGGTCTCCTTCGAGCAGCGTTGAGCGGGTCTCGGCCACATCGCCCCTCATGGGTCCCTCCTCGAAACGGCGGCTCGATCGGCCGGCGGCTCACCCGACACCAGTCCCCCATCGTCCGACGGGATCAATTGGGGGCGCTTCTTCTGAAATGCCGTTTTCCATCGCAGAGGCGGCGGGGCGGGACGGCACGTCGCAATACGGGAGATGCGGGGGCGAACCGCCCGGATGAAGCTGGTTGAGGCGTTCGGCGGAAGAAGACCGCCTCGGCGAGGCAGGCACCGTGACCTTAAAACCGTCTGACCTGGAAATCCGCCTGACCTGGAAATCCGTCTGACCTGGAAACCTGCGTGACCTGGACATCTGCGTGACCTGGACATCTGCGTGGACTGAAATCTGAGGGAGCTTCGTGGGAGGTCGGAAGGTGGACGTCCGGGAGGGACCGTCGCCGTTGGGAACCGCGCAACTGCTCGCGGAGGTCGACGCCGCCGAGCGGGAGCTCACGGCTCACGACCGGTCGTCGGGCGAACGCGGCGCCGACGAGCCGACGCCCGCTGACGCCGGCGAGTCCGCCTTCACCGGCGTCACCGGCGAGTCCGCGCTCGCCCGGTTCGAAGCGCTGATCGCGTCCGACAAGCGGATCGAGCCGAGAGACTGGATGCCGGACGGCTACCGCAGAAGCCTCCTCCGGCAGATCGCCCAGCACGCGCACTCCGAGATCGTCGGCATGCAGCCGGAGACCAACTGGATCACCCGTGCGCCCACTCTCAAGCGCAAGGCGATCCTGATCGCGAAGGTGCAGGACGAGGCGGGCCACGGGCTCTACCTGTACTCGACGGCGGAGACGCTTGGGGTCGACCGCGAGTCGTTGCTGGACGCGCTGCACGCGGGACGCCAGAAATACCTGTCGTTCATCAACTATCCGACGCTGACGTGGGCCGACGTCGGGGCCCTCGCGTGGCTTACGGACGGGGCGGCCGTCGTCAACCAGGTCTCCCTCTGCCGCACGTCCTACGGCCCGTACGCCCGCGCCCTCGTACGCATCTGCAGGGAGGAGTCCTTTCACCACCGCCAGGGCTTCGACCTGCTGTACGAGATGTCGCGCGGGACGGCCGCCCAGCGGAAGATGCTGCAGGACGCGGTGAACCGGTGGTGGCAGCCCGCCCTGGCGATGTTCGGACCGCCGCACGACAGGTCCACCCACTCCGACCAGTCGCTGGCGTGGCGGATCAAGCGGGCCACCAACGACGAGTTGCGGCAGCGATTCGTCGACATGTGCGTTCCGCAGGCCGAGGCCCTCGGAGTCGTCCTCCCGGACCCGGCGCTCCGGTGGAACGCCGAGCGGGGGCACTACGACTTCACGCCGCCCGACTACGAGGAGCTCATGCGGGTCGTCGCCGGGAACGGCCCCTGCAACCGCCAGCGTCTCGCCCACCGGCGCCGCGTCCACGAGGAAGGCGCCTGGGTCCGCGAGGCCGCCACCGCCTACGCCGCCAAACACGGCCTCTCCCACACGGACGGCCCCCCGGCGGATAAGGCGGATGAGGTGGAGGGGAGCGCTTCGGCCGACTGGCCGCTGTGGGAGGTCTTCGTGCGCCCGCGCCGCGGGTTCAGCCATGCGCACGCGGGCAGCCTGCACGCGGCGGACGCCGCGATGGCGCTGCGGAACGCCCGTGACCTCTACACCCGCCGAAGCGAGGGCGTGTCCCTCTGGGTGGTGCCCTCGACCACGATCACCGTCTCCAGCCCGGACGAAAAGGACGCCTTCTTCGACCCGGCGGCCGACAAGGTCTACCGGCATCCGTCCTTCTTCCAGCCGCCGGAGGGGGTCGAGCACCTGTGAGCAGCTCCGATCTGTACGGGTATGTGCTGCGGCTCGGGGACGACGCACTCATCGCGGCGCAGCGCATGGCGGAGTGGGTCACGCGGGCGCCGCAGATCGAGGAGGACGCGGCCCTCGCCAACATCGCGCTGGACCTGCTCGGCCAGGCCCGGGCGCTGCTCTCCTACGCCGGGGAGCTGGAGGGCCTCGGCCAGAGCGAGGACGACCTGGCCTATCTCCGCGACGAGCACGAGTTCCGCAACGTCCAGCTCGTCGAGCTGCCCAACGGCGACTTCGCCACGACCATCGCCAAGATGCTGTTCTTCGCCGCCTACCAGCACCTTCTCTACACAGGACTCTCCGCCGCCGGCGACCCGACGCTGGCGGGGATCGCGGCCAAGGCCGCCAAGGAGACGGCCTACCACGTCGATCACGCCGTCACATGGACGCTCCGGCTCGGCGACGGCACCGCCGAGTCCCACCGCCGGATGCAGGCCGGAGTCGACGAGGTGTGGCCCTTCACGCACGAGCTGTTCGAACCGTCATGGTTCCCGGCCGGAACCGGAGACATCGACCCGGGCGCCCTGCGCGGGCCATGGCTGCGCCTCGTCGAGCGAGTGCTGCGGGACGCGACGCTGCGCCGTCCCGAGGACGGCTGGCGGCCGGCCGGCGGCCGTCAGGGCATCCACACCGAAGCGTTCGGCTACCTCGTCGGAGAGATGCAGTCCCTGCATCGGGCACACCCGGGAGCCCGCTGGTGAGCGAGAGTGTGCGAGCCGCCGTCGCCGCCGTACGCGACCCCGAGCTCCGGGTGCTGTCGATCGAGGAGCTCGGCATCCTCCGGGACGTACGGCTCGGCCCCGGCGGCCGGGTGGTCGTCACGATCACTCCCACCTATCTCGGCTGCCCGGCCCTGGACGTGATCCGGGCCGACATCGCCGCGGCGGCGCGGGAGGCGGGCGTCGCCGACGTGGAGATCGTCACCTCGCTCTCGCCGCCGTGGACGACGGACTGGCTGACCGACACCGCGAGGGCCAAGCTGTGGGCCGCCGGCATCGCGCCACCCGGGTCGTCGCCTGGGTCGCCGCCGGGCGCACGGGTGCTGCCGCTGCTCGGGGTGCCTGTGCTCGGGGTGCCGGTGCGCTGCCCGCGCTGCGGGTCCCGCGACACGGCGGAGATCTCACGCGCCGGTTCCACGGCGTGCAAGGCGCTGCGGGCGTGCCACGCGTGCCGTGAACCGTTCGAGCACCTGAAGGACCACTGATGTCCGCCGTCATGGCCGGCCGCCGGGCCCCTTCGCGGCTGCGGTTCCACTCGGTGACCGTCGCCGCCGTCGAGCCCGCTTCGGCGGACGGCAGCGCGGTGGTGGTGACCTGCCGCGTCCCCGACGACACGCGGGAGGCGCTCGCCTTCACCCCCGGCCAGCACGTCACCGCGCGGGCGACCATCGGTGGAGCAGAGGTCCGCCGCTCCTACTCGCTGTGCTCGACTCCGGAGGAGCTGGAACGGCACGGCGTGCTGAGGATCGGCGTTCGCACGGTGCCGGGCGGCGTCTTCTCCTCCTACGCCAACGGAACGCTCAGTGCCGGAGACGCGCTCGACGTGCTGCCACCCGTCGGCAGCTTCGGCACCGCCTTCGATCCCGCGCGCCGGCGACGCTATGGGGCGATCGTCGGCGGTTCGGGCATCACTCCCGTCCTGTCCCTCATGACCGCCGGGCTGGCCACCGAGCCGCACAGCGCGTTCACCGTCCTGTACGGCAATCGCGACGCGGACTCGATGATGTTCGCCGAGGAGCTGGCCGACCTGAAGAACCGCCATCCCGACCGCCTTCAGCTCGTGTACGCCTTCTCCCGGGAGGACCCGCGGCTCGGTCTGGCCGGGGGCCGCCTCGACCCGGCCACGCTGGCGGATCTCTTCACGCGGACCCTCGAACCCGCGGCCGTGCAGGAATGGTTCCTCTGCGGCCCGGCGGGGCTCGTGCGCGACGCGCGGCGGACCCTGTCCGAGCACGGCGTGGGCGGCGTGGGCGGTTCCGCCGTACATGCCGAGCTGTTCCATCCCGACGACGGGCGGGCTCCCGGCGCGCGGCCCGCCGCCGGTCCGCCGCGTGACGCGCAGGCGAGGGAGCTGAAGATCCTGCTCGGCGGACGCGTGACGACCGTGCGCACGCGGGATGACCGCCCCATCCTCGACGCGGCTCTGGAGGCCCGGCCGGAGCTGCCGTACTCGTGCAGAAGCGGCGTCTGCGCGACCTGCCGTGCCCGTGTCGTGGCCGGCGAGGTCAGCATGTCCCGCAACTGGGCGCTGACCGAGGACGAGCTGGCCGCCGGTTACGTCCTCACGTGCCAGTCCGTCCCCGTCACCGGCCAGGTGACCGTCGACTTCGACGTCCTGTGAGCCGTCTGAATGTCAGGAGTGCCCCATGAGAACCGCGCATCGGACCTGTCCCATCTGTGACGCCGTCTGCGGACTGCGACTTGAGCTCGACGACACGGGCCACGTCACGTCAGTCAAGGGCGACCCCGACGATCCCTTCTCCAAGGGGTACGTCTGCCCGAAGGGCGCCAGCCTCGGCCGCCTCGACGAGGACCCCGACCGCCTGCGTGTCCCGATGATCCGTAAGAACGGCGAGTGGTTCGAGGCCACCTGGGACGAGGCGTTCCAGGCGGTCGAGCAGGGTCTCAGCGGGGTGATCGAGCGATACGGCCGCGAGGCGCTGGCGGTGTACTTCGGTAATCCGACTTTCCACACGATGGCCGGCTTCATGTACCGGATGCCGCTGACGCAGTCGCTCGGCACCCGGAACGTGTTCTCCGCCAGCACGATCGACCAGATCCCCAAGCAGGTGGCCTGCGGCTACCTGCTCGGCGACCCGTTCGCCATCCCGGTGCCCGACCTGGACCGCACGGACTACCTGCTCGTCATCGGCGCGAACCCGGTCGAGTCCCACGGCTCGCTGTGCGCCGCCCCCGACTTCCCCGGCCGGCTCAAGGCGCTGCGCAGGCGCGGCGGCAAGCTCGTCGTGGTCGACCCGCGCCGCACCCGCACCGCCGCGGTCGCCGACGAGCACCTGTTCGTACGGCCCGGCACCGACCCCTACCTGCTGCTCGCCATCGTCCACACGCTGCTCGCCGAGGACCTCGCCACACCTGGCGTCGAGGTGAACGGGATCGACGAGCTGCGGCGGCTGGCGGCGGACTTCACCCCGGAGGCCGCGGCGCGGGTCTGCGGCGTGCCGGCCGAGGACATCGCGCGGCTGGCCCGCGAGCTGGCCGCGGCTCCCACGGCCGCCGTGTACTCCCGCATCGGCACCTGCACCGCCGAGTTCGGCACGGTCTCGCAGTGGCTCGTCGACGTGATCAACATCCTGACGGGCAACTTCGACCGGCCGGGCGGGGTCATGTTCCCCAGGCCCGCCATCGTCGAGATCTTCCGCACCGGCCAGCCGTACGCGTCGGGGCAGTGGCACAGCCGCGCCCGAGGGCTGCCGGAGGTGATGGGCGAGCTGCCGGTGTCCACGCTCGCCGACGAGATCGAGACGCCGGGCGAGGGCCAGGTCAGGGCGCTGGTGACGGTCGGCGGCAACCTGGTGCTGTCGGCCCCGAACGGGCCCCGGCTCGACCGGGCCTTCGCCGACCTCGACTTCATGGTCTGCGTGGACCCGTACCTGAACGAGACGACCAAGCACGCCGACGTCATCCTGCCGCCGCCGCGCATGCTGCAGTCGCCGCACTACGACTTCCTGCTGCTGATCGTGTCGGTGCGCAACTACGCGAGGTTCTCGCCCGCGGTCCTTCCGCTGGAGCCCGGGCAGCTGTCGGAGGCCCAGATCCTCTCGCGGCTGACGCTGATCGCCTCAGGGCAGAGCGCCGACGCCGACCCGGCCATCCTCGACGAGATGATCGTCGGCCAGGTGCTCGGCATGGCCGCCACGATGCCCGGCTCGCCGTTCGAGGGCAGGGACGTGGCGGAGCTGCGCGCCGAGCTGGACGGCGACAGCGGCCCCGAGCTGATGCTGGACGCCATGCTCAAGCTCGGCCCCTACGGCCTGTCGCTGGCCGACCTGCGGGACAAGCCACACGGCATCGACCTGGGCCCGCTGCGACCGCGCCTGGCCGAGCTGCTGTGCACGCCCTCGGGCCGCGTGGAGCTGGCCGCGCCTCAGCTCGCCGAGGAGGTCGTACGGCTGCGCGAGCGGCTGGCCACGCCCGCCGCGGACGTCGTGCTGATCGGCCGGCGCCAGCTCCGCTCCAACAACAGCTGGCTGCACAACGTCCCGACGCTGGTCGGCGGGAGCAACCAGTGCACGCTGCAGATCAACCCGCAGGACGTGACGAGGCTGGGTCTCGGCGACCGGGCCCTGGTGCGCTCCGCCGTCGGCGAGCTGGTCGTTCCGCTGGAGCCCACTGAGACGATCATGCCGGGAGTGGTGAGCCTGCCGCACGGATGGGGACATGTCGCGACCGGTCAGCAGGTCGCCGCCCGGCACGCCGGGGCCAACGCGAACACCCTGACGGACGAGTCCGTCATCGACGTCCTTTCGGGAAACGCGGTGTTCAACGGCGTTCCCGTCACGCTCAGCCCGGCCGGTCCCAGCACTCAGCCCTGACATCCGCACGGCCCGCCGGCCAAGCCGCGTACACCGTTCGCTACACGCGGCTCCCGGCGGGTCACGATGCGCGTGAGGAGCCTGGCGAGCTGGCCCGGAGCGGAGATCATGGGCCAGTGCCCGGTCTCCAGCGTGTAGAAGTCCCAGGTCGGCGCGGCCCGCATGGCCGACACGTCGGCGGAGACCCGGCCGGCGAAGTGCTCCATCGAGCACACGATGTAGGTGGCCCGCTGCCGCGTCAACGGGTGCTTCAGGACGGCGGGCTCCGCGATGGTCCGCCCGGGATGGCCGACGAACCGGCTGGCGAGCCACCGGGCCTGCTGGGGGGAGAGTCCCTGACCGTCGGCCACCACGGACGCGTCGGGGGCGGGCCAGCGGCCCTTGTTGTCGGCGATCAGCCGGAGCTCCTCGTCGCGCTGGCGCTCGGGGAAGGCGTGCAGCATGGACTTGCCGTGATGCGGCAGGAAACCCTCGACGAACACCGTGTGCGCCACCCGGTCGGACGCCCGGTCGGCGACCTGGCCCGCCACGATGCCCGAGTAGCTGTGCCCCACGACCACGACGTCACACAGGTCCCTGTCCTCCAGGACCTGCAGGACATTGTCGATATGGGTCTGCAGGCCGACGTCCGACACGTCCGCGTCGGGGGTGGCCAGCCCCGGCAGCGTGATCGGCCAGGCGGGATGCCCGTGTCTGCGCAGGCGACGGGCCACGGGCTCCCAGACCCAGGCCCCCATCCAGGGGCCCGGGATCAGGACGAAGCCTCTCTTCATGAGACTCAGCACCCCCTTGCGGCTACCCGGCCGATCGGGTCTTGCACCGTTATTCATCAACCTCGCACTCGGCGTCGTCAACAATCCTCAGGCGGCTTCGCGTACCGTCGGGGCGACGGGCAGATGGAGGTCCGTCACATGCGCTTCCGAGATCGTGATGTGCGGCGTCTCGGTGAGCACTGCCACGACTCCGACATATCCGTCACCGGGGTCGAGCGTGCGGATCCGTACGGTTCCGGGGGAGATCTCAAGCGGCCAGCTCAGCAGCGCGGGGCTCTCCTCGGGGCCGCTGACCTCGACCCGGTGCGGCGATATGCGCAGCCCGTGCCCAGTGGCCTTGAGCGCCGCCTCCTTGCGGACCCATGTCCTGGCGAACGCCTCGTAGCGCTCGGCCTTGGGCAGCGCCTCCAGCACCTTGCGCTCCGTCTCCGTCAGCGCGATCCTGACGAGCTCCTCCACCGGAGCCGCCGGCACCGACTCCACGTCGACGCCGAGCGGCCCCTCGGTGGTCAGGGCGACCGCGACCCGGTTTCCCGAATGCGAGACCGACACGTGCAGCGGAGTGTCGACACCGCCAATGTACGGCTTGCCATGATGTCTCGTGCAGTCGGGGCAGTTCCGCTCCACCACCACGTCCTCGGGACGGATGCCCAGCTCGCCGCCGGCCGCCAGCCGCAGCAACCAGGATCCGGTCAGGAACCGGCGGCGGTCCGGCTCACGGCGGAAGCGCGCGGCCCGCTCCAGCTCGGGCTCGCTGAGCACCGCGGAGAGCTGGTCGACGGTCCGGTGCCGCGGGTCGGCCCACAAGATGCGGCACTCGCCCGGGGCCAAGGCGGAAGCGGTCATCGCTCTTCTTCCTTTCTCAGGGTCCTGGGTCCTGGGTCGTGGTCGCGGTGCTTCGCGGGCAGGGTGTGGCAGGTCACCAGCTCCCAGTGGCTGACTTCAGGATTGGTGAGGATCTCGACGACCTGGGCGCGGATCTCCGCGCTCGTCGTCTTGTCGCCGGCGCGGACCCTGATCACGATGTCGCCGGTGGCCTGTTTGAGATCCTTGTGCCATCGCCCTGGTAGGAGCGCCATGATCCGGATCCCGTCGACCAGCGAATGGGGAATCCGTCGCCCGCCGGTCTGGCGCATCGTCAACTGAACCAGCATGACTCCACGATCCTCGTCCTGCGTCCGGCCGGTTCCGGTGCCGGTCCCGGCCCCGGAACCGCCTGCCGTGACGGTCGGCTCGACGACGACTCCGGAGCTCACCGAGAAAGCGACCAGGCTCTTCATTCCGCGCCTCCCTGAGCGTCGGTCTCGCGTGGCGGTTTGTGCTCGCACCACCAACTCTGCGGCGTGGGAAGACCGGGAACCAGGCTTGCCGGAGGCAGCAAGCTGCACGGGGGTAGCCGCATGCTGTCAGCCCGTCCCCCCACCCAGGTAGTGATCACGCACGGGTTCCCTCACCGCCCTTCCGAGCCGGGCGCAAAACGTTCGTGACCTTGCACTCCGAGCGAGTGCAAGGTCACGAAGAAAGAAACCGCAGGCCACCAGGCATCTACGGGAAGGCGCGCGTGATCATCAACCGAGAAAAGGCTGATCGCACACCATGATCGAGAATCTGTGCATGATCACGCCGGGGTTATAGGGGGACGTTGCCGTGCTTGCGTGGGGCGCTGGCCGGTGCCCGGAAAGCCCGGCACGTCCACGTCCGGACGGCCCGCGACGATCCGCTCACGGAGCCGCTTCCGCTCCTCACGCAGCGAGCGCATGGAGCGCGGCTCAGGCTCCGAACTCCGGGGCTCCGAACTCCGGGGCTCCGGGGTTCCATGGCTGCGGCTCGGGCTCCCGTCATCGGGCGAGCGCGGACGGCACGCTCGCCCCGCCGAGACCGGCCTGCCGCTCGGACAGGCGACCGCTTTCGTACAGCCAGCGCACGGTGTCACGGACGGTCGCCGCCAGGGGCCGCGGGTCGATTCCGTGGGTGTCGACGCTCTCGGCGACGCGTACGGCACAGGCGCAGGTGTAGATGGCCCCGTGCTCGGCGGGAATGTGCCACGGCCAGATCCGCTGGACGAGGTCGGCGAGCCACCCGACCGGGATCATCGCGCGGGCCGGCAGGAACAGCGTGGGCAGCGCGCGGCCGGTGACCTCACGCAGGACCCTCATGTACTCCCGCGTCGGCACGTATCGCCCAGGACCGAAATATCGGTTGGCTGTGCCGCCGCGTGCGGTGATCAGCCCGGCATGCAGCGCCGCGGTGTCGCGCACGTCGCCGAGCGGGAACCCGCCCAGTGGCCACATGGGCGTCAGCCCGCGTAGCACGCCGCGCAGCCGGTTGACCTGGTCGCCGAGGTTGGGATCGTGCGGGCCGAGCAGTGCGGGAGGGTAGGTGATCACCACGGGCGCGCCCTCGGCCTGATGCCGCCGGGCTATCACCTCCGCCGCGGCCTTCGTCGCCATGTACGTGTCGCGGGGGCGGCCGACGGGCGAGTGCTCGTCGATCACTCCGCCCCGCGCGGGGAACATGGCCGCCACGCTGGAGACGTGGATGATCGGGTCGGCGCCCACGCGACGCGCGACGTCCAGCACGACCCGGGTGCCCTGCTCGTTGACCCGGCGCATCTCCGCGTGGAGCCTGCTGTCGAAGGAGTAGATCGACGCCGCGTGCAGCACCGCGTCGGCTCCGCGCAGCCCCCTGTCCACGCTCGTCTCGTGGGTGACGTCGCCGGCCACCACCTCGACGGCGGCGTGGTCGATCCCGAAGGGCGCCAGAGCGCGCTCGGCCTTCGCCGGATCGCGGACGAGCAGGCGGACCCGGTGGCCCATGCTCACCATCGCCGCGACCGAGTGGGCGCCGACGAATCCGGTGCCTCCGGTGACGCTCACGAGCATCGGACCATCCTTTCTCCAATTCTCACCAGTCAATGACCACACGCCATTCCCTGTCATCTCCTCATGTGCTTCACCCTTGGCACGCCGTACCGGGGGTTGGCAGGAACTGGTAACCGAGATGCAACTTGCTGCCCCCGTAAAGCCTGGTGGGAACCCTTCCGGGAACGCATAATCGGTTGTGCGAGGACAACAACTCGCAAGCGCAACAAATGACCTGAGAAAGAGGAAGAGAATGCAGAGCCTGGTTGCTTCCCCGGCAAATTACAAGAACGCCGGCAAGTGGGCCGTCGCTCTTGTTTCGGGCGCCGTGGCATGGGGCTTCGCGGCAGGTTCCTACGAGATTCAGCCGGCCGTCACGGGCGGCTCGCACCACGCCGTGGCGCTCGGGGACGGGAACGGCTGGGGCTGAGCGACTCATCCCGCCCAGTCATCCCGCCCAGTCATCCCGCCTAGCCCCCCGCGAGAACTCACACGAGTTAGATCCAGTTCTCCTCTTTGGCGCGGAGGGCGGCCTGGAAGCGGTTGACGGCGCCGAGCCGCGCCATGAGATCGGCGACGTACCGGCGGTAGGTGCGGACGGAGATGTCCAGTTCGCGAGCCGCGATCTCGTCCTTGTCGGCCGTGGCCATCACTTCGAGCACCCGCTGCTCCATCTCGGACAGGTTCGGCTCCTCCGTGGAGGGCTCGGTGAACTCGCGGAAGTCGACGGCCGACTTCCACATCCCCTCGAAGTAGATGACGAGCTGTGAGACGAGCCCCGGCTCCCTGACGAGAAGGGCGCCCTTGGCGCTCTCCTTCGGGTCGATCGGCACGACGGCCACGCCGCGGTCATAGATCAGCATGCGGTCCATGGGCTGCTCGGTGAGACGCACATGCGCACCGAGGCTGACCAGCTCCCGCAGGTAGGACATCATCGCGGGGTCGTCGAGCGCCTCGGGGTGGTAGACCCCCTTGAGGGCGAGCCCGCGGCGCAGCGAGCGGGTGTCCAGAGGGAGCGCGGCGTCGATCATCGCCCGGTTCCACGGCCCGCCCGGATGCAGGCAGAGCGTCTCCTTGTAGGAGAAGAAGGCGAGGTCGTCGAGCCGCTGGCGGACGCGCTGGAGCCCCTCTACCCGCTCGATGTCGAGCACCGTCGCCGCGCGCTCCCCCTCCTGCTTGTCCTCGACGAAGACCGAGATGGCGTCACGCGCGGACAGGACACGGCGGATCTCGGCGTTGAGCTCGTTGAGCCGCTTCTCCACGAGCCGCTCGATGCCGACCCTCGGCTCGGTCGCCACGACCCTGTGCCGGTCGGCGAGGTCGAGCAGAGACAGCTTGCCGAGCATCTCGACGGCTGTCTCCACGGTGTCCGGATCCAGGCCGAGGGCGTCCGGCAACGTGCCGACGCCTTCGCCCCGATGCCGGAGGAAGTAGCGATAGATCTCCGCCGCCTCGGCTGAGATACCGATGACCGAAACATCCATGGCTCCGCCTCCCGCGTCAGACAACTGGGCAGGGCAATGTCGCGCCGGTTGGAGACGCCCCGTAGCGGGCGGCCCCTGGGCACACCACCTTGACGGCCTCGTGAGACGTCCCCGCCTCGACCACGACGGGCTCGTGTCCGAACCGGCGGCGGGCGACGGCGGCCCAGTCCGGCATGGTCAGCCCGGCCGCACCCGCCTCGCCGGCGTCAAGGGCGCGCGGATCGGCGTCGACGGCCCACCGCTCCAGATAGGTCACGTGGTCGGTCTCGCGGTGCCAGACCGCGAAGCGGCGCAGGGAGTCCGCGGTCGGGAGCGTGCTCCACGGCTGCGCCCGGGCCGCCATCGCGCGTAGGAAGGCTTCGCCGACCGCCTCGCCGGCCGTGGGGGTGGCGGCGGTGGCGACCCCGGGTTCAGCCCCAATCGAGAACAGTGCCGAGGTCTGCGCGTACGCGAGGTGCACCGTGCCGTCGAGGCATCCGGCGACCTCTCCCAACGCCTCCACCGCCGACCGAGAGCCTGGAAACGTGGGTGCCATCGAGCCCTCCTCGCTGAGCGTGACCTGTCAAGGCCCGGCGTGGGGGCATCGGCACCGCGGCCGCATGTCGCGGCGGAAGGTCCTGACACAACAGGCCGCGGGCCGAGCTTCCCCGCCGGCCGGCATCCGATCGGGACCGTGAAAAGCCCAGGATGCCGGCACACGACCAGTAGAGCATGCGCGACAAGGGGTCAGTCAACGCGAAAGCCCCTATTCGGCAATCCACAAGAAGGCATTCAGCCGGTTGCGTTGGACGATGGAACGTCCGATTGCGGGAAAACTGTCACGCGCGCCATTTCGCTGCCCCCGATATGCCTGGCCAGCGGCCTGTACGGCATGCACCGTGGACAGCGGGAGAACACGCCATTCGCTCACGGAGGCGATGTAGGAAAATGGAAATCTCCGCCACCCTGCAGGACAATCTGCCGACCAATCCCGATAAACGCGATCGCGACGACGAACCGCGATTCAACATCGCCGAGCGATTTCTCGACCGGAACCCCGGCGACCGGACCGCTCTGATCACCGCCGCCGGTCACCTCACCTTCGCCGAGTTGCGCACGCTCGCCAACCGGGTGGGCAACGCGCTCCTGGCGCTGGGCGTACGGCGCGGCGACCGGGTGCTGATCGCGTTGAGCGACGGCGTCGAGTTCGTCGCCACGTGGTACGGCGCGCAGAAGATCGGGGCCGTCACGGCCGAGGTCTACACCTACCTCCAGCCGAAGCACTACCGATATTTCGCCGACTACGCGACGCCGGCCGTCGTCGTGACCGACGCGGTCGCCGTGGACAAGCTGCGCGCGGCCGGGGTGCGCGATCTCCTGGTCGCCGGGGTGCCACAGCGCTACCTGCGGGAGGGCGAGCACCACTTCGAGACCTTCGTCGGCCGGCAGCCCGGCGATCTGGAGCCCGCGCCGACGACCCGCGACGACGTGGCGATCTGGAAGTTCACCACCGGCAGCACCGGCGCCCCCCGGGCGTGCGTGCTGGCCGCCCGCAGCCCCGAGCTCAGCTTCGAGTGGTACGCCAGGGGCGTCCTGGACGTCCGGCCCGACGACGTCGTGCTGCCGGTGCCCAAGCTGTTCTTCGGCTACGCCCGCGACCTGACCGCGCTCTTCCCCTTCGGCGTGGGCGCGGCGGGCATCGTGTTCCCCGAGCGCAGCACCGCCGACCGGATCTTCGAGCTGATCGCGGAGCACCGGCCGACGATCCTCGTCAACGTGCCGACCATGATGAGCGCGATGGTGGCCCATCCCGACGCCCACAGGCAGGACCTGAGCTCGCTCCGCCTGTGCACGTCGGCGGGCGAGTCGCTCCCCGAGGAGTTGCACCGCAAGTGGACGGACACCTTCGGCGTCGAGGTCGTCGACGGCATCGGCTCCTCCGAGGCGTACCACATCTACGTGTCCAACCGGCCTGGCCACGTCCGCCCCGGCACCCTGGGGCAGGTGGTTCCCGGCTACCGGGCGCGCGTGGTGGACGGGCGGGGACGGTCCGTACCGGACGGTGAGATCGGCAGACTGGAGATCACCGGCGAGACGGTGGCGCTGGAGTATTGGCGGGAGCCCGAGAGGTCGGCCGAGACGTTCGTCGCGGAGCACACCGTGCGGTCCGGCGACCTGTTCAGCAGGGACGCCGACGGGTTCTTCCGCTACCACGGCCGGGCCGACGACCTGCTGAAGGTCGGCGGCGTCTGGGTGGCGCCCGCCGAGATCGAGAACTGCCTTATGGGACATCCGGCCGTGGTCGAATGCGCGGTCGTCGGTTACGACGTGAACGGGCTGACCCGGCCGCGGGCGTACGTCGTGGCCTCCGGCGAGGTCGCGGCCGAGGAATTGCAGGCGTACGTGAAATCCCGGCTGGCGCCGCAGAAATATCCGCGTGACGTGCGTTTCCTGGCCGAGCTGCCGCACACCGCGTCGGGAAAGGTGGACCGCCGCGCCCTGGAGGACCGGACCGACGGTGAATCGTGAACATCCCGGGGAAGCCGCCGGTCCGGCGGGCTGGCAGGAAGCGGTTACGCGCACGCAACTTGCTGCCCGATGAACGCCTGGTTCCGGGAACGGGCAACCCGCACAGTTGACGTGTGGGAGGAAGTGCAGGGTAATCGCGATGACACCTTCGCAGAACAAGAGGTCAGGCGTATGAAGAACTCGACTACGTGTCCGCTGGATTCCGCCGACGACTCCCTGTTCGCAGGCGACGCGATTCCCGCGTACCGCGCGTCGCTCGCCGCCGACCGCGGGCCCCGGTCAGCCGACGTGGGCGCACGCTCCGCCGTGGGGGTTGACGAGACCCCGGTGGCCGATCCTCCGGCCGACTTGACGTACTCCTCCTATCTCGCGCTCGACGAGGTGCTGACGACCCAGCGGCCGCTCTCCGGCGCGCACGACGAGATGATGTTCATCGTCATCCACCAGGTGCACGAGCTGTGGTTCAAGCTGCTGCTGCACGAGTTCGCCGACCTGCAGCGGCGCCTGTCCACCGGGGACACCGCGGGCGCGCTGCACTCCCTGCGCCGGTCGCTGGCCGTGCTGAAGGTGGTGATCTCCCAGATCGACGTCATGGAGACGCTGACACCGGCGCAGTTCGCCGCGTTCCGCGGCCGCCTCGGGACGGCCAGCGGCTTCCAGTCCGCGCAGTTCCGCGAGGTCGAGACGGTGCTGGGGCGGCGCGACCTCGCAGTGCTGGACAGTTACAGGGAGGGCGGCGCGGAGCGTGGCCGGATCGAGGCCGCGATGAACCGGCCCTCCCTCTTCGACTCCTTCCTCCAATATCTGGCGTTCCAGGGCTACCCGGTGCCCGTGGCCGTGCTGTACCGGGACGTGTCGCTCCCCCTGGAGCCCTCCGCCGAGGTGCAGGACGCGCTGCTGGAGGTGCACCTCGAGGACGGCGTGGCCGCGCAGGTCTGCGAGGGTCTGATCGACCTCGACCAGCGGCTCCAGGAATGGCGCTACCGGCACGGGAAGATGGTCGAGCGGATCATCGGCCACAAGACCGGCACCGGCGGCTCCTCCGGGGCGTCCTACCTCTTCCGGACTCTGGCCACGCCCATGTTCCCCGATCTGTGGGCCGTCCGGAGCCGGTCGTGAGCGACCAGTCGGCGCGGCTCGCGCCGCACTACTCGATGTTCCAGGTGTCGGGGCGTCTCCTGCTGACCGGCCACTCCCACCAGGCCTGGCCGGACGTCGCGCTGGAGGGCCAGGTCGAGGCGTTCCACGACGCCGCCCGCGACGTGGACGACAAGTGGGGCCGCGCTCTGGCGAAGGCCGACGAGGTGAGAGCGGGTTTCCGCCGGTTCCTCGGCGACCCGGCGGCCGAGCTGGCCCTGGGCGCCAACACGCACGAGCTGGTGCTGCGGTTCCTGTCCGCTCTCGACCTCCGGGCCCGTCCCCGGCTGGTCACCTCCGACGGGGAGTTCCATACGCTGCGGCGGCAGCTCGGCCGCCTGGCCGAGGAGGGCGTCGAGCTCGTCCGGGTTCCCGCCGAGCCCGCCGGCACGCTCGCCGAACGGCTGGCCGTGGCCGTCGACGACCGGACCGCCGCCGTCCTGGTGTCGGCGGTGCTGTTCGAGACCGCCAGGATCGTCCCGGGGCTCGGCGCGCTCGCCGGAGCCTGCCGGCGGCGGGGCGCGGAGCTGCTCATCGACGCCTACCACGCACTGGGCGTCGTGCCGTTCTCGACGGCGGAGGCCGAGCCGGCCTGGGTCGTCGGCGGCGGGTACAAGTATCTCCAGCTCGGCGAGGGCAACTGCTTCCTCCGGATCCCCCCGCACGCCGCGCTGCTGCGGCCGGTCATCACCGGCTGGTTCTCCGAGTTCGCCGAGCTGGCCGCCGAACGACGCGACGGTGAGGTGCGCTACCCGACCGGCGAGGCCCGTTTCGCGGGGTCCACGTACGACCCGACGAGCCACTACCGCGCCGCCCGCGTCTTCGGGTTCTTCTCCGAGCACGGCCTGACCCCGGAATTCCTGCGCCAGGTGTCGCTGCGCCAGGTCGGCCTGCTGGCCGGACGGTTCGACGCCCTCGACGCCCCGGAGGACCTGATCACCCGCGACCGCCGCGGCTCCCTCGGTGACTTCGGCGGCTTCCTCGCGCTCCGCACGCCGTACGCCGCGCGCCTGCGGGACGGCCTGGCCGCCCGTGGGGTCCTGACCGACAGCAGAGGCGACTACCTGCGCGTCGGCCCCGCGCCGTACCTGTCGGACGCCCAGCTCGTGTCGGCCGTCGACGCCCTCGGCGCCGAGATCGCCGAGATCCGCCAAGGTACGGAAGTCACCGCCGGCCACCACGAGCGCGATCGGGACGGCTGATCGTTCTCGGGGCGCGCTCCCGGCTCACCCGTGCTCCACCAGCCGGCGAAGCTGAGGGCGAGGGCCCCGGCGGCGCGTCTGGGGAGCGCGCGGCCGGGGCCCTCGGGTCATCGGCCGGCGGTGGCGAACTGTCCGGGGGTACGGCCGGCACCGGCGGGGCCCCGGTAGGCCTGGGCGATGTCCAGCCAGTGGTCGGCCTCGGCGCCCGTGGCCGTGACCGCGAGATCGGCGCGGTGGCGGCGCCTGGTCACCAGCAGGCAGAAATCCGTGGCCGGGCCGGACACCCGCTGCTCGCCGTCCTCCGGGCCGAATGCCCAGACCTCCCCCGACGGTCCGGTGATCTCGAAGCGGAACTCGGTGGCCGGCGGGGTGAGGCCCCGGGCGAGGTAGCCGAAGTCGCGGGTGAGGATCGCGAACACGACCAGGTGCTTGAGCCGGTCGGTCCGCTCCAGCTCCACCCCCAGCGCGTCGGCGATGTCCTGCCCGTGGGCGAACTGCTCCATGATCCCGGCGCAGGCGAGCACGATCGGCGGCAGCGGGTTCACCAGCCAGGGCACCACCTCGCCGGCGGGGACGGCGGCGAGGCCCTTGACCACGGTCTCCCGCTCGGCCCGCCAGCGGGCCAGCAGCACCTCGGGCGTGTCGTTCTCGTAGTCCTTCAGCGCGGCGTTCACCGCGCCGTCGAAGTTGCTCTGCGCCCCGGCGGTCAGGGCCTTGAACGCCTCCGCGTCCGTGGCCGCGGTCGCGGCAAGGCGGAAGATGAAGGCGAGATGGGCGATCTGGTGGCGAATCGTCCAGCCGGGTGCGGGAGTGGGGAGATTCCACTGCTCCGCGTCGAGACCGGCCACCAGGCGGTCGATCTGGTCGCCGTCCGTGGTCAGGTCCTTGAGCACAGCCTCCAGCTCGGTCACGTTCTCTTCCTCTCATTCGGCAAGCGGGTTGTCTTCGTGCGTCGATGCCCGGCTCGGCTGAGCGACGGGGACCCGTGACCAGCTCCCCACCTCGCGCGCCGCGGCCAGGCTCGCCCACGCGGTCAGCTCGACCAGCGCCCGGTCGCCCGGCTCGGCGCGGCGGAAGTCGTCGATGACCGACCGGTCGACCTGGTAGGCCGCCAGCGCGGTCAGCAGGGCAAGACGGCCCGCGGGGCGCTGCGCCGCCGGCAGGACGGACACCGCGTCGGTGGCCCATCCACGGCTCGGGCCCACCGGGCGCCCGCTCCACGCGGAAAGCTCGGCGACGACGAGTTCCCTCACCGGGTCCGGCACCGAACGGCGGCCCGCCGCCTCGATCGCGGCGGCCGCCCGCGCGAAGGCCCCGGCGATGTGCGCGCCAGTTCCTGCCCCCGCGCCGGCCCACGACATGTCGCCGGGTAGCCGCGCGGCGGGCAGCAGGTCGAGGGACGCGCCGGGTGTCACGGCGCGGCGCGCGGCGGGCCGCATGAGGAGGCCGAGCAGCCGCAGGGCGGGGCCTCGGACGCCGGCCGGCACCTCGGGCGGCAGCGGGGAGTCGCCCAGGAACACGTTCACCATGCGGTTGAGGTAGTGGAAGGTGACCGCCACCGCGACCAGTTCCCCAGCCTCCCCGGGCGGCGCCGGAAGGTCCTGCCGTACGGCCGTGTCCCGGTTCGCGGCGGCGCGCGCCCATTCGGCGGTCCGCCGGACGCCGGGATCGGGGATGGCGTCGAAGCGGCCCTCGGAGATCTCGCTCGCGTGGGCTCCTCGCGCCAGGCCGCGCAGCGTCTCCCTGTGGACGTCCACGCAATATGGGCAGGCGTTGCCGATCGAGACCGTGGTGGCCACGACCTCTCTGACCGCCCTGGTGACCGAGCCCGCGGCGAGCAGCGACTCGCGCAGCATCAGCCAGGAGGCCGCCAGGGTCTCCGGAGCGGGCGAGTGCAGGATCATCGGCGGGGCGAGCATGCCGAAGTCCCGCTCCGCCTGGTCGTAGACCTCCGCGACCAGGCCCCGGGCGACGTCCGGCCGCACCGGCGAGACGTGGCGGACCTGGGCAAGCGAGTTGCGCAGCGTCGCCTTCGTGAGCAGCGTCCCGCCCATGGCCGGTCCCCCCTACTTCCGCATGAGGGCCGGCACCAGGGGAGCCGTCCCGCGCCGGCCGCCGGTGCCGCCGCCCGGCGCCGGCGCGCCGTACGTGACCTCGACGCCGCGCTCCCGCGCGGCCCTGACGATTCCGGGGACGGCCCGCTCGGCGAGCGCGCAGATGGTCATCGCGGGGTTCACGGTCAGCGCCCCCGGTACGGCCGAGCCGTCGGTGACGAAGATCCCGGGGTGGCCTCTGAGCTCGTGCCGGTCGTCGAGGGCGGAGGTGTGCGGGTCGTCGCCGATGCGGCAGGACGCCAGGGGGTGGACGGTGTACGCGCCGACGAGGTCGTTGGTCCAGGGGGTCACCGTGGCGAGCCCGTCGCGTTCGAGGATGTCCTTCACCTCGGCGTCCGCCATGGCCCAGGCGGCGCGAGTGTTGGCGGTCGGGCGATACTGCAACCTGCCGACGCCGAGCATCTGCTGCGAGAGCCGGTCGGCGTTGCCGCGCTCCGGGGGCGGGCCGAAGACGCCCTCGTTGTCGTCCTCGATCATCTGGAAGATGATCAGCCACGACCGCCAGCGCTTGAGCATCTCCTTCTTCTCGACCCCGAACCACCCCGGCCCCGATCCCCCGGGGGCCGTCGCCAGGATGGTGCCGAGGCCCGGCGGGAAGTAGAGCTGCTCCAGCGAGAAGCGGGTGTATTCGGGGAGCGAGCCGTCCAGCCGGTCCCAGTTGGCGACGGTCGGCCCCTTGCCGATCTGGTTGGCGGCGTAGGCCAGGCCGTCGCCGCGCTCCAGGCCGAGCAGGTCCCGGACGCGGTCCTCGTTGAGGACGGCGGTGTTGAGCCGCTCCCCGTTCCCGGAGAAGTAACGGCCCACGGCGTGCGGCATCGGGCCGAGCGTCGGCTCGCTGCGCTGCAGGATCACGGGCGTGGCCGCGGCTCCGGCCGCGAGCACGATGATCTTGGCCTCGATCGTGCCCTCTCCGGTCGTCAGCCGGTAGTCCTCGTCGTGGACGAGCTTGTAGTGCACGCGGTAGCCGCCGTCGTCGGTCCTGGAGATGCTCTGCACCTCGTGCAGCGGCCTGATCTCCGCCCCGTGCGCGAGCGCCGCCGGCAGGTAGTTGAAGAGGAGCGACTGCTTGGCGTCGAAGCGGCAGCCGGCCATCATCCAGTTGCAGTTGACGCACTTGCTGTTGTCCACGGCGGCGGGGACCGGATTCGCCGTACGGCCGGCGTGGCGGCAGGCCGCGGCCCACAGCCCTCCGGCGTACGACACGTCCTCCCAGCCCTGGTGGGTGATCGGGATCGACTCTGCCACCCGGTCGTACCACGGGTCGAGGGTGTCGCGGGTGATGGCCGACGGCCACATGCGGCGGGCGATGCTGCCGCGGCGCTCAAACACGAACCGCGGCGCGCGCGGCATGGCGGCGAAGTAGACGACGCTGCCGCCGCCCACGCAGTTGCCGCCGAGCGTGCTCATGCCGTCGCCCACGACGAAGTCGAAGATCCGCGTGTACGACGACCCGAGCTTGTAGTCGTGCTCGAAGTCGGTGTTCGTGAGCCACGGCCCGCGTTCGAGCATCACGACCCGCGCGCCGCCGGCGGCGAGGTGGTAGGCCGCGATGGCGCCGCCGAAACCGGTTCCCACCACGAGGACATCGGTGCGCTCCGTGGTCGTCATGCGGGGCTCCCTGAGGGCGTCGTGTCCGGATGGAGGTCGGCCAGCGCGCGGCCGTACGTGTATGCGGGGAAGCGCCACAGGCCGTCCGGGTCCGGCGTGGTGATGCCCATCGCGGTCAGCCCGGGGTGGCCCGCGGCGATCGCGTCCCTGGTGTGCATGTGGGCGGCCGAGTCGTAGGCCATGTTGCTGAACAGCGACAGGCTGATCCACAGCTCCTTCTCCGGGTGGCCGGGCGCGGTGAGCACCCCCACCAGGGCGCCGCGGTGCTCGAACGGCAGGGCGACGAACGGCGGCACCGACTCGTCGAGCGCCAGCCCGTGCTGGGCCGCGTAGGCCAGCGCGTGGGCGTCCAGCGCACGGGCGAAGTCGTCCAGCCCGCCGGTCAGCCCCGTCGCGTCCCACTCCAGCAACTCGATGGCCCCGGCCGCGACCGCGCCGCCTCCCGGAGCCGCGCCCGCGACGGCCCTGTCCTCGGGATACCGCTTCTCACCAGGGATGATCGTGTCCGCGAACGCCTCGAGGGTCATCGTCCTGGCCTGCTGCTGTGGGCTTGGCGCGCGCATAGGCGTTCCCCTACCTAGTTGAGCTCCGGCTCTCCACATGGTCCGGATTTCTGCTCGTCTGGTGCATCTTCTTCATTGCCGTCACCTTCCGCCTCAAGTGCCGACCTGAGCGTGGCGAGGGCGCGGACGGTCTGGCTCCGCACGGTCGAGGAACGGCTGCCCATCGCTCGGGCGGTCTCCTCGACGCTGCGGTCCTCCCAGTAGCGGAGGATGACCGCGGCGCGCTGCCGCGGCGCGAGGCCGGCCAGCGCGTCCATCAGGACCATCCGGTCGCCCAGCAGGGCGTACGGGTCGGGGTCGGGTGTCGGCTCCGGCTCGGGCGGCAGGTCGTTGAGGATCTCGCGGGACCAGCGGAGCGAGCGGCGGTCGCTGATGAGCAGCCGCGTCATGATCGTGCGTGCATACGCGGCGATCTTGTCGCGCTCCTCGATGGTGTCCCAGTGCCGATGGATCGCCATCAGGGTCCGTTGCACGAGGTCGTCCGCCTCGTACCAGTCGTCGGAGAGCTGGAATGCGGTGCGCCGCAGCGCCGGTCTGGCCTCCTTGACGAAGCGCGCGAACTCATCGCCGCATGCCTCAGCCATCTGCTCACACTCCAAGAAGCTGACCGGATTCCAGCGAGAAGGGGCCGGACCCCCTCCGAAGCGACGTATCGACGTCGATGTGCCTTGCCAGCCACCCTCAGAATTTGCGCGCAAATCTGCCTTCACAACCCCTACACGCCGCACACGTCCCCTTATCCGGGCCCTGTGAACCCCTATTTGGGCGCGGATCTGCTGCTCAGGGATCGGGCCGCGAATACGCTCGCCAAATGACAGGCTCGCAGCCCCACAGGGGCAGGCCGCCCGCGAGGAGCGACCGCTACGTCGCCTTTCCGGGGCACCGGGCCGCCATGTGGAGCCCGCGTTCCGCTGCATGAAACGTGGTGTTCACCCAGCCTCTGCCCGGCCCGCGCCGCAGGCGCCCGTAGGGCCTCCCATCCGATGGCGTAAACGCCCGGAACAATGCGGCCACATGATGTCACCGGTCAATTACTCAAACAAGTTCTCGGAGAAACTTGCGGCGCAGTGCAGCGTCGACAGCATCTCGCCGCGTGTAATCACCGAGAGAGTCAGGAAACGCGGCAAATGTCCGGATGAACATCTGTCCGGAAAACGCCACGTGACTCCTCGGAACACACGCCGACCAGGGCGATCAGGGGAACGTCGCAATCCAGGAGTAATACTGGCGCATTTGTCGTGCCCAGTCTTATTCAGGATTGCTCGGCCGACGCCTCCACTATCCGGGAGGGGTAATGGACGACGTAATCGAGCGGGCTGTCCTGCGTGTCATCGACAGCATGCACGAGAACCTCGGCGAACAGATCACCATCGACGACATGGCGCGCACGGCGATGTTCAGCAAGTTCCATTTCTCCCGCGTTTTCCAGCGGGTCACGGGGCTTTCACCTGGGCGCTTCCTGTCAGCGGTACGGCTCCGCGAGGCCAAACGGCTGCTGGCCTCGACACCGCTGAGCGTCACGAACATCAGCCATCAGGTCGGCTACTCCAGTGTCGGCACCTTCAGTTCGCGGTTCACCAGCAGCGTGGGGCTCTCTCCGAGCAGGTATCGGCAGCTCATGAGCGTCACGCCGCAGATCCTCACCGACGGCCGCCGGATTTTATCGGGGTGCCCGACGGTGACGATCAGGGGTGACATCACCTCTCCGATGGAGGACCGGCCCGTCTTCGCGGGCCTGTTCCCCGACCAGATCCTGGAGGGCCGGCCCGCCAGCTTCACGCTGCTCAGCAGGCCCGGGCCGTACGTCCTGGAGAACGTGCCGGAGGGCCGCTGGCACCTGATCGCGCAGTCCATCGCCGCCGGCCGGGAGGACGCCATCCACTACCCGCCCGGAGACGACGAGGCGCTCTGCATCGCGCGCTCCGGGCCCATCACGATCGGGCCGGGAGGCGGGCCGCATCTCGCCGACATCCAGCTCAAGCCGATGCGGCCGCTCGACCCCCCGGTGCTGCTGGCGCTGCGCGACCTCCTGTCCTCGCAGGACTCGCAGGACTTCGCGGACGCCACTGCGGACGCCTGTGCGGACGCCTGCTGAGCCCCGGCACGACAAGCGCCGCGGGCGGTGATTCCATCACCGCCCGCGGCGCTTTCGATATCTGATCCGGGTGTTCCGGGGAACGTCTCAGGCCAGGGTCACGGACATCGGCAGGCCGCCGCGGACCCGGAGGGACAGCATGGCCTCGGGAGTCACCCGGTAGCCGGGAACGCCGGTCAGCCGCAGTTCGCGGCACACCATGGCGAGGACGAACGTCGCCTCCAGCATGCCGAGGTGGTTGCCGACGCAGAACCGGGGCCCCGCGCCGAACGGGATGTAGGCATAGCGCGGCCGGCTGGCCGGGCGGCCGGGGTCGAACCGCTCCGGATCGAACCGATCGGGTTCGTCCCAGAAGGCGGGGTGGCGGTGCAGCGTGTAGGGGCTGATCATGACGTCCGCCCCGGCCGGCACGTGGTAGCCGCCCACCTCGTCGTCTCGCTGGGCCACCCGCGTCAGGGCCCACACCGGCGGGTAGAGCCGCAGGACCTCCTCGACGACCATCGCCGTGTACGTGAGCCGGTGAAGGTCCTCGTAGACCGGCGGCCGGTCGCCCAGCACCTCGACGGCCTCCGCGCGCAGCCGCTCCCCCACCTCCGGATGCCGGTCGATGAGGTGGAAGGCCCACGACAGCGTGCTGGCCGTCGTCTCGTGCCCCGCGAGCAGCAGCGTGACGATCTCCTCACGCGTCAACTGCCGGGCGGCCCGGGGATCGGCCTCCTCCCGCGTCGAGGCCAGCAGCCGCGACAGCAGGTCGTCTCCGTCGGCCGAGCCCGCGCCCCGTTCCGCCACGAGCCGATCGGCCACCCGGTACAGCTCTCGGCGGGCCCGGCGGAAGCGCAGGTGCATGGGCAGCGGCAGCCACAGCGGCACCATGCTCAGTGAGACCATCTCGAACATCGCCTGGTCTTGGATCTCCTCGAAGGAGTGCCCGATCGAGGTGAAGGCTCCGAGGTCGGCGTCGAGCAGAGTGCGGCCCAGGACGCCGAGGGCGAGCCCGGTCATCTCCCCGGCCACGTCGACCGGCGGTCCGCCCGCATGCGCCCGCAGGCGGTCCACCAGGCGGGCGGCCTCCTGCGCGATGAGGACGTCCTGACGGGCGAGCCGCTTGTTCTGGAACGACGGCTGGATCGTCCTGCGCTGCCTGCGCCACAGCTCGCCCTCGCTCGTCAGCAGCCCGTCACCGATGACCCGGCGGGCCTCGGCGAGCCCGATGCCCTTGTGATAGGCGGCGCTGTTGTCGGCCAGCACGTGCTTGGCGTGGTCGGGGTGGTTGAACAGGTAGATCGCCTTCGGGCCGATGGCCAGCCGTACGGCGTCGCCGTACCGGGACGCGGCCGACGAGAGCATCCCGATGCGGTCGGTCACGAGTTGCTTGAACAGCCTGGGCGCGGCCGTGATCGGAGGTCCGGGCGGCACCACGCGGGTGCCGCCCGGGACCGACGCGGCCGCCGGCGGTCGTTCGGTGTTGAGGCTCATGCCGACAGCTCCCTCAGATCCGTGATCTCCCGGAACTTGCCCCGGTAGACCAGCAGGCCGTCGCGGTCGGTCTGCTGGTAGATGGACAGGACCTTCCCGATGAAGATCGTGTGATCGCCGCCCTCGTAGGAGCGCCACACCTCGCACTCGAAGCGCGCGACCGCGCCCGCGATGAGCGGCACGGCCGTCAGCTCGCCGGACAGCCACGCGACGTTCTCGAACTGCGCCGCGCCGAGCGCCCGGTAGCGGTTGGCGAAGTGCCGCGCCTCGTTCTCCTGGTGAGACGCCAGGACCGACACGCCGAACGAGTCGGCCATGCTGAGGCACTGGTGCATCACCGCACCCCGATCGATGCAGACCAGCACGAGCGGCGGGTCGAGCGAGACCGAGGTGAAGGAGTTGGCGGTCATGGCATGCGGGACCGGACCGCCCGTCGTCACCACGGTGACGCCGGTGGCGAACGCCCCGAACGCCCGCCGCAGCACTTTCGGGTCCGTCACCTGGCAGGACGCCGTAGATTGCTCGACTTGCACGCTGACCTCCTGGATCCGCGCCTAGGGCGCGTACGGTTCGAGCGCCCTGACCAGCGACTCGGGGACCCTCGCGGGGGATGTGCGGGTGTTCGGCCCGCGCATGCAGGCCACCCGCTGCTTGCCGCGGGCGACGAGCGTCTCCCGCTCACCCGCGTCCAGCCGTACGTAGTCGAAGCTGAACTCGAGCTGGGTCTGCGCGAGCTCGCCCAGGCGCATCCTGATGGAGAGCTCGTCGAATGCCGTGATCTCCGCGAAGAACTCGCATTCGACCTTGAGCGTGAAGAGCTTCAGATCGTCCTGCAGATCGGCGAGCACCTCCGGCGCCCGCTCCTTCAGGAACATCTCCCGGCACCGCCCCTGCCACCGCAGGTAGTTGACGTAGTAGACGTTGCCGACGATGTTCGTCTCCTCGAACCCGACCGTGTGCAGGTATTCGAAGTACTTGCTCATGGCCTATGCCCCTCCTTCCGTGAGCACCGCGACGACGACGGGCTCGGGGACGCCCCGCACGGTGGTGACGAGCGTCGCGATCCGGAGGCCGCCGGAGGCGAAGACCGCCCACGCGTCGCGCCTGTCCGGAGTCAGCGTGAGCGGCGTGCCCGGCGCGAGACCGGCCCGCCGCAAACACTCGGCCGCGGACAGGACCCGCGCGCCCGAGGTGTCGGGCCCCTCGCCCAACTCCCCCGCTATCAGTTCGGCAAGCGGCGCGCGCGGACCGAGCAGGCCTTTCCACTCCTCCGCCGAGCGCGTGGTCACCCAGGCGACGTCGCAGCCGAGGGTGCCGGTGGCCGCGACGCAGAGGGTCACCCCGGCGGCGTGCGCCACCGAGACGGCCCGCTCGCCGTCGACCTCCGGCTTCCGGTCCGGGCCGTACCGGACCTCCACCGGGCGGCCGAAGGCCCGCCCCACGCTCACGGCCGCCGGGCCGTCCGGCTCCTTCCCCTCATGAGGTTCGACCACGACCGCCACCCGCGTGCCGGTCAGGTCCTCCAGAGTCCGCTCGACGTAGGAGCCGAGGAGCGGGGCCACCCAGGGTCCGCGCCCGTCCTTCTTCCGCACGGCCTGGAGCCGCAGGCCGTCCCACCGCTCGACGACATCGCCGGCGTGCGTACGCACCGCGATGTCGTAGACGTAGGTGTCGCCGTCGCGGCTGCGCTCGGTGGCGCAGTAGCGCAGCTCCCCCGCCGCGGCGAGGGACGCGCCGCCCGCGTGGACCCGCTCGATCCCGGTCGGGAGCAGCGTGGCGTCCGGCACGCAGACCTGGTTGCCGTGCATGAGCGCGTCCCGCATGCCGGGGTCGCCGAGCAGCAGGTGGCCGGGCAGGTACGCGGCGAACCAGTCCCACGCGTCGACCGCCGCCACGTCCGCGTCGACGTGCCGGGCCGCGGCGCGGTGATAGCGGCGCAGCCGCTGGAACCGCTTGCCCTGGAACAGCACGTCGCCGTACATCTCGGCGGCCGGATCCAGCGCCACCGGGGGCAGCCCCTCTCCCACCTGCTCGGGCGGCCCTTCGGGGGCCGCCTCGCCGGTGTACGACAGCCGCGCCCGGAAGTGGTCCACGTCGAAGCCCGTCTCCGCGCTCCGGATGGTCACCGCCAGCGTGTCGTCGTCGGTGACCGTGGCGGCCACCCGGAGCGTGGTGCTGCCGTCCGGCGGCACGATGATCGGCCGCAGGAACTCCGCGTCCTCGATGACCGGCGTCGCCTCCCGCCCGGTGGCCGCGAAGGCGACCTGGGCCATGGCCTCCATGCCGAACACGGCGGGGAAGAGGAGGTTGCCGTCGAGGTAGTGGTCGGGCAGGTAGAGGTCGGTTCCCGCGTTGACCTCGACCTCGGTGACGAGCTCCACGCCGTGGTAGCGGACGAGCGGCTTGCCGACGAACCGCAGCAGCGGCAGCGCCGGCAGGTCGTACCGGACCGTGTCGATGCCCTCGGTGCGCCCGCTGATCACCACGACGCCCGGGACGTCCGGGTCGGCCACCAGCCGCCGCATGATCCGCACGCCCTGCTCCGGGGAGATCGGCGTGATGCCCTGGCGGGTCAGCCCGTCGATGACCGACAGCCGCTCCCCCATGCCCACGTCCGACCAGACCGACCACTCCATGCACACCGCGCGGCAGCCGGGATGCCTCTCGGCGACCTCACTGGTGAGGTCGGCCAGCCACTCGTTCGCGGTCGCGTAGTGCGCCTCGCCGTGCAGCCCGGCCCGGCCGATGATGCTGCCGAAGGTCACGAGCAGGCGCAGCCTGCCGGTATCGATCGCGTCGAGCACGTTCCGCAGGCCGTCCACCTTGGGGGCGAACGTCCGGCGGAAGGCGGCCGTGTCGAGGCTCGTCAGGCCTGCGGGCTCGTTGCGTCCGGCGCCGTGCAGCACCGCGGTGACGGGCCCGAGCGCCGCCTCCAGCTCCGCGATTCCGCGCCGCACCTGCTCCGGGTCGGTGACGTCGGCCCTGGCGTAGCGCACCTCGATGCCGGAGTCCGCCATGCGCCGCAGATTGGCGGCGAGTTCCTCGTCGCCCGCCGGGTCGGAACGGCCCAGCACGGCGAGCCTGGCCCCGCTGTCCTCTGCCACCGCCAGCGCGCACTCGGCGGTGATGCCCTTGCCGCCGCCGGTCACCAGCAGCACGTCGGTGCCGTCCAGCGGCTGCTCGGTTCGTGCGGGCCGTACCGGCAGCGCCCGCATCGTGGGCACCCGCCGCACGCCGGCCGCGTCGTAGTACGCCTCGGCGTAGGCCGTGGTGGCGGCCACCTCGGCTACCACCCAGCCGACCGCCTCCGGCGTGGGCGGTACGTGCACGATGGTGACCCGGAGCCGCGGGGCTTCGAGCTGGAGCGTCTTGGCGAGCCCGGCCGCGCCCCTGCCGTGCTGGACCAGGACGAACCGGGTGCCCGGCGCACTGGCGATCGCCGCCTTGGCGCCGAGGAGCGCCTGCTCCAGATGCTCCTCCCCGCACTCCGGCGGTAGGCACACCAGCACACCGGAACCGACCTTCCCCTGTTCGAGTGCCAGGCGCAGCGGCTCGGCGATCGGGGACTCCGGGGCCGCGAAGACCTGCCAGTGCCCGCTCTCCCGCGCCGCCGTCCGCTCCGGCAGCGGCAGCTCGTCGAGGTCCACGGCGAACGGCCTGGCCCACGGAGCGGCGCCGGCCACCCCCTTCGCCACCGTCTCCTGGGGCTCCACGGCCAGCCGGTCGAGCGCCTCGCCCAGCTCGCGCAGGCTGGCCGTGGCGAGGTTCGTGGGAGACCGGTTCGCGGGGACGCCCAGCGCCTGGGTCGCCTGGTCGACGATGTGCATGACGGTGACCGAGCTCAGGTGCAGCTCGTCGAGCGGCCTGCTGTCCTCGGTCACCATCTCCAGAGGAAGCTCGGCGCGCTCGGCCGCCAGGCGGCGCAGCAGGTCGATGGTCGACTCGGCCGGCTGAGTGGTCTGCCCGTCCGGCTGCGGCGTGCCCATCGGCTCAGTCCGCGCCGGAGCCTGGAGCGCTCGCGCGGCTTGGGGGAGGCGAACCTCCGGCGCCTGCTCGGCGGGGCTGGCGAAGAAGGAGAACTCCGCGCCCACCTCCAGCGGCCGGACCAGCCGGCCCTGGAACAGCTCCTCGTGCACGACGGGGACGCCGATGACGTAGGCGGCGCCCACCGCGCGCAGCAGCCCGGTCAGCGACTCGGCGTCGGTGTCCAGCGGGACCGCGGGCACGTCCGTCACGTCCGCCGCCAGCCCGCTGAGCACGCGACCGGGGCCGACCTCGATGAACAGGTCGATGTCCTTGGCCGCCCGCTCCACCGCCTGGGTGAACAGCACGGGGTCGGTGATCTGGCGGCGCAGCAGCCCGGCGATGTCGGTGTCCGTCGGCAGCACCTCCCCGGTGACCGTGGAGACCACCTGGCGCTCGATCGGCCCGAGCTCCTCTATCTCCAGGTACGCGCCGAGCGCGTCGGCCGCCGGGGCCACCAGCGGCGAGTGGAAGGCGTGGGAGACCGCCAGCCTGGTCCACGTCAGGCCCGCGTCGGCGGCCCTGCGCCCGACCGTCTCGACCGCGTCCACGGGACCGGCGACGACGGTCTGGCTCGGGCCGTTGTATCCGGCGATCACGACGGGCAGGTCGCCGATCAGGTCGAGCACGGCGTCCGGCGCCGCCCGGAGGCCGGCCATGGTGCCCGAGGCGCTGTGCTCGGTCATGGCCTCGCCTCGCACGGTGGCCACGCGGAGCAGGGTCTCCTCCTCCAGCGCGCCCGCCCAGTGCAGCGCCGAGATCTCGCCCAGGCTGTGGCCGACCGCGACGTCCGCGTCGACGCCGAGCAGAGACAGAACGCGCAGACCGGCCATCGAGCCGGTGACGATGCGGGGCTGGGCCACCGCCGTCGCCACCATGTCGCCCGTGATCGGCAGCGCCGCCCTGGCGTAGATCTCCTCGGCCTCGGCGAAGCGCCGCCGCAGCGCGCCGCCGCTGGTGCCGCGGCCCGACCCCTGCCCCGGGAAGAGGAAGCCCACCCGGGCCGGGCCGTCCGCGTGGCCCAGGAAGGCCCGGCCGTCCGGCGTCAACAGGCGCGTCTCGCCCGCCTCGAGGGCGTCCAGCACGCGCTGGATCTGCCGTCCGGCGTCCTCGGGCGAGGAGACCACCACCGCAGCCCGGCACGGCAGGTCACGCGACTCCCGCTGCAGCGTGGCGGCGAGATCGGCGAGCTGGGCGTACGACACCTGCGCCACGAACTCGGCGATCTGGGTGAGCCGTTCGCGCAGCCCTTCAGGTGAAGCGGCGTCCACCAGCAGCAGCTCCACGTCCTGCGCCGACGAGGCGAGCGCCCGCGTGCGGGTCGAGAGCGGCACGCGACGGCGCGGACCGCTCTTCTCCAGCACGACGTGCGTGTTGATGCCGCCGAAGCCCATGGCCGTGATGCCGGCGCGGACCGGAGCGCCGGCCGGCCACGGCTCGGCCCTCCGCAGCACGCGCAGCGGCGCCGACTCCTCGGCCAGGATGTCGTGGGGCTCGACGCAGCCGATGGCGGGGGGCAGCACCTGCTCGTGCACCGCCATCGCGGCCTTGATCAGGCCCGCCACCCCGGCCGCCGCCTTGGCGTGCCCGATCATCCCCTTGATGGAGGTGACCGCCGCCGGAGCGGCCCCGGGACCGGCCTCCGCCCTGGCCTCCGACAGCGCCGTGAGCTCGGTGGCGTCGCCGACGGCCGTGCCGGTGCCGTGGCCTTCGAACAGCTCGACGGTCTCGATGCCGAAACCCGCCCGCTCGTAGGCCCGCCGAAGCGCCAGCTTGTAGCCGCTGACCTCGGGCCTCGTAATGCCGCCCTTACCGTCGGAGGAGATGCCCCAACCGGCGATGGTGGCGTAGACCCGGCGCCTGGCCTCCAGCGCGTCGGCCTCGCGCATCAGCACGACCATCCCGCAGCCCTCGCCCGGCCAGAAGCCGTTGGACCTGCGGTCGTAGAGCCGCATCTCGCTCTTGGCCAGGGCGCCCGTCTTCGCGAAGCCCACGATCTCGAACGGGTCGATCGACAGGTCCACCCCGCCGGCGATGGCGACGTCGATGTCGCCGTCGATGAGCGCCTTGCACGCCGTCGTCACCGACAGGAGCGAGGAGGAGCAGGCGCCGTCGACCGTGTAGCCGCCGCCGTTGAGGTCGAAGTGGTTGCAGATCCGCCCCGCGATCGTGTTCGACAGGCCGCCCGCGAGGGTGTCCTCGTCGATCGGCGGGAACGGGTTCTTGTAGGTGGCTTCCAGGTCCTCGAGGAAGGCGGCCAGCCGGTCGTCGTCCCAGCCTCCCTGCTCCTTGAGGACCGCCGCGACCGTCCTGCGCACGTACGGCCAGCGCAGACGCATGACGTTGGCCCGGGTGAACTCCCCGGTCAGGGTGTTCCCCACGACCACGCCCGTGCGCTCCCGGGGCAGTCCCTCCGCCCCGGGGAAGCCCGCGTCGGCCAGTGCCAGGCCCGCCATGTCGAGCGCGAGCCAGTGCGTGAGGTCGGTCGAGCGGTAGGTGCTGCCGGCGATCCGGTAGCCGATCCGGTCGAACTCGTAGCCCTCGATGACCGCGGCGGTGCGGGCGTAGAAGCGGTCCGGGGTGGCCGGGTCGGCGTCCCAGTAGTCTTCCAGCCGCATCCGCACATCGGGCAGCCTGCGGAAGGCGCGGCGACCGGCGAGAGCGTTCTCCCAGAGCTCTCTCGGCGACGCGGCGTCCGGATAGCGGCACGCCATGCCGACGATCGCGATCCTGGTCATGCGGCCGCGACCTCCGTCCCCGCGGCCGGGACCTTCTCCACGGCCACCTCGGTGGTGACCGCGCGGAACTCCTGAGTCTCCCGCTGCTCCCGCGCCTTGTTGACGAAGTGCAGCGCCCAGAAGAACCCGCCGCGGATGGCGCAGACGCCGGCCGTGGCGAAGAAGAGCGCGTAGGAGATGTGCACCGCGGTCAGCAGGCCGTACAGCAGGGCGACGCCGCCGCCGAAGGCCACCTGGGACGCGGGCTTGGAGGGGCTCGTGCCGGGGTCGGTGACCATGTAGTTGCTGAAGAGCACGAACGCGACGCCGGTCATCATCCCGAGGGCCGCGGGGATCGACGTGCCGAAGAAGAGGCCACGGACGATCGCCTGCAGGGCGAAGACGCCCACCCAGCCCATGATCAGCGGCATCCGGCCCGTGAGCTTCCCGTTGAGCATCGTGCCGCCGATGATGATCAGGCCGGGGATCAGCCAGTCCGCCCAGGTGTCGATGTGCTCGGTGAAGTGGTACGGCGGAGCGATGCTGGCCCAGGGGAACAGGAGCAGGATCACCGCGATGCCGAAGTTCGACGGGTTCATGAAGTGGCGCAGCCTGCCCTTCACCGGGGCCCGCAGCACCCACTTGGCGCCGACCGCCACCACGACTCCGAAGAACAGCACGAAGATCTGGTCGTTGACGTAGATCAGCATGTTCATGGCGAGGCTGGTGATGTGCGCCGGGTAGAGGAACTCGCGCAGGCCGCGGAACCCGTTGCCCGCGTAGCGCGGCGGGCGTCCCTCGACTCGGGCTCCGATCCACTCCAGCCCGAGCTCCATGCTGTAGCCGGTCGCGAGGGCGATGAACGGCCACGTCCACGGCTGCTCGAACCCGAGAATCGTGTAGCCGACGATGTTGAAGACCGAAATCGAGATCGCGAAGTTGCGCAGGGCGATGACCACCTTGGGGTCATGCCGCGGCGGCGCGCTGGGCTTGTTCTCAGCCATGTCGATCACTTCTCCTTCGCCTGCTGGCCGAGCTTGAGCGAGTGCCAGCCGGGGGCCAGCTGAAGGTCCTGTACGTGGGTCTGTCCGGTGCGGTCGCGCCAGCGCAGGTTGACGGTCAGCGGTCCGGTGACGTTCGGGCCGAGGCCGATGTGCACATCGGTGGTCCGCCTGCCGGAGTGCCCGCTGCTGCCGTCGACGCGGGCGATGTACTTCCGCCCGTCGGGGGTCATCACGCAGACCTGCGCGCCGGTGACGGGCGAGCCGGCGGCGGGAAGCGTCCCGGCGACCGGCGCGGCGTCGTGGGTGAGCCGCAGCCCGAGGAAGGCGCCGGTGGACGGGCTCTGGTTCTGGTAGAAGACCGGCTCGCCCCACTGCCGGGCGACGGCGAAGTCCAGCCGGCCGTCACCGTCGGCGTCGCCGGTGGCGATGCCCCGCGTCGGCACCGGTACGGCCAGGCCGAGCTGGGGGGCCAGGTCGACGTACCGGCCGGTGGGACCCTTGACGAAGAAGTGCAGCGTCTGGTTTCCGCCGATGTCGTCGCCCGCTTGGGCGTTCGGCCACCAGAACGGGTTCTGCAGCAGCTCGTCGTTGGCCGTGGCCAGCTCCTGGAGCTGCGGCCAGCGGTCGGTCTGACCCTTGACGAACCCGGTCGCCTGGGCGATCGACAGCTCGCCGCTGTTGTCGAAGTCGTCGATTTTGACGTCCCAGCCCCAGCCCGACCAGGCGGTGCCCGAAGGACCGCTCCTGTCCTGCCACGGCGCCACGCCGTCGCGCAGCTTCGCGCGCAGGTCGGCCTGGTTCTTGGCCGTGGAGACGAACTGGAAGTTGCTCTCCTCGATGCCCCACGACGTGGTGATGTTGCTGACGAACATGTCGTAGATGCCGTCGTGGTTCAGGTCGCCGAAGTCCACGCCCATGCCCTTGAAGGAGTCGTGGCCGATGCTCTTCGACTTGGGGATGATCGGCGAGCGCACGCCCTCGACGAGCGAGAGCTTGATGTGGCCCGGCGTGGACCGGTTGTAGAACATCCGGTCGGGGCCGAAGTCGTTGGCGAGGTAGAGCTCCGGCAGCAGGTCGCCGTCCAGGTCGGTGGACGCGGCGGCGAGCTCCCAGCCCTTCGAGGCGTCCTTGGGCAGGACGTTGTCGAGCTTCTGGTAGCTGACCGTGGGCTGACCGCTCGTGCCGGCTCCCGTCCACCGGAAGAAGTAGTCCTCGCCGCCGTTGTGGGCGTCGGACATCGAGTGGTTCATGTGCACGCCGCCGCTGACCGTGGGGTCGAGCACCGGGCCGTCGGCGAAGTAGTTGCCGATGAAGATGTCGTCGTGCCCGTCGCCGTCGAAGTCCGCGACGGTGGCGGCGTTGGTGTTCCACTGCGGGCCGGTGTACCTGCCGTTGGTGGCGTTCTTCCCCGGCACCAGCTCGGTCGGCTGGTAGGCGTCCGCGCCCAGCTTGGCCGCGGCCGGCTTGGCCAGATAGATGATCGGCGTGCGGCCCCACATGTAGACGAGCAGATCGAGCCGGCCGTCCTCGTTGTAGTCGCCGGGGACGCAGCCCATGGGCGCCATGTGGTCGTTCACCGGCAGCGCGCCGGGGCTCAGCGCGAACGGGGCGTACCTGCCGGAGCCCGCGCCGGGGGTCGGCGTGACCACGACCTGGTCGATGCGCGTGTCCACCAGGCACAGGTCGTTGGACAGCCCGTCACCGTCGAGGTCGTTCATCGCGATCGCCGCGCCGACCGAGGAGATCCACGCGTCGATGTGCGTGTAGTCCTTGTTCACCTGGCGGATCGAGTGCTGCGCGTATCCGCCCGGCAGAGCGACTGACAGCGGTTTGAACGAGAACTTGCTCGCCATGGTGGCCGTCTGGGCCGCGGAGTAGGAAGGCAGGCGGGCGATCAAGAAGACGCTCGTGACCAGCACGAGAGCGACGATTCCCGGTAGCTGCCTCCGCAGCCAGCCAAGGGTCCCAGTCACGGGCTAACACCTCCAAGAGAGACAAATTGGTCGGCTATGCGCCGCCGCCACACTTCGTAGGCGGGCACATCGCCCTGGGTCGGCCGGTCGGGACGGGATTCGTTGCTGATGCGGGCCGCCTGCCACGGGGTCGTGCCGCAGAGCACCCGCGTGGCGGTCTCGGTGGCGGGCACGACGAGGTCGGGCCGGACCCGGGCCTCGGCCGCGAACGCGGAGCCCTGCGCGAGCTGGGGACGGTACGCGCCGGCCCGCTCCTGGAAGGCCAGCAGTTCCGCCTCGTCCGCGCCGCAGGCGTAGGTGGCGGCCAGCCCCGCGCCGGCGTACAGGTCGGCCCGCCGGTACTCGGGGAACTTCTCGATCATGGTGGCCACGACGTCGGCGTCGGTGCCCCCGACGAACCACATGGCCCGTCCGATGCCCTGGTCGATGACCCGGTTGGCGTACCCGGCGGGCGCGTCCAGCGGCCACGGGAACCGGGCCTCCTGGAACTGCCCGTGCACGTACTGGTCGGTCCGGAAGTAGGCCTGGTGGAAGCCGTACCCGTCGAGCGCGAGCCACCGCAGCATCGGGTCGGGGGCGTGGATCTTGGACCACAGGAACCGCGGCAACCGGGCCATCGCCCACCCGACCCCGACGTAGATCATGTAGATCTGGGCGTCGCCGCCCGGCCGGGCGAGGAAGCCCGCGACCTTGGGGCCCATCGCGAGCGGCGTGGCGTCAAGGATGCCGAACGCCATTCCCGCGCCCTCGTAGGCGAATCCGCGAAATCGCCGCGGAAGCTCCTCCAGACGCTCCTCGGCCTCGGCCGGCGTGCGCGACTCCGCGGCATAGGCATAACCGGTGAGAAACATCTCGCCGACCGTCTCCAGCAAATCCCGGGACTCCGGGTTCTTCACATGGAAACCGCGTTTCGCGAGCCTCGTCTCGGAGACGTCGGGCGTAATAATGCGCCGTCTCAATGACCGTAGAATGCTGGCCAATCTCCCTCTCCCTCCCCCAGGTTGTCATTTTATACTTGGGGTAATCTTCCTTTTGATGTAGCCATATGGGTTTACTTGTGGTCCACTCCGGTCGTGCTCATTCGGCGGGTTGTTTCCGGGCATGCCGAACAGAACCCTCGAGCCGGCGAGGAAATCCCGCAGGTGGCGGGGACCGAACGCGTCGCCGGGTCAGCGAGTAATACGGTTCTCCGCCGCGATGAAATGCGCGCTCACATTGCGCCGCCACAATTCGTACGCCGGAACGGAGTCGCCGGCGTCCACCGCGGCGGCGTCGGCGAGGGCGACGGCGTCCTCGACGGACAGCCCCGCGAGGACGGCGGTGGCGACCTCCGTGTGGTCCGGCACGAAGCCCGCGAAGCTCCGCGCCCTGGCCGCGAAGACGACGCCCTGGGCCAGCTCCGGCAGGTGGTCACCGGCCTCGCGGCGCAGGACGGCGAGCCCGTCTGCCCCGCACCCGCCGGCGAAGGTCGCGGCCAGGCCGACGCCGCTCCAGAGGTCGGCCTGGCGGTGGGCGGCGAAGCTCCCCACGTTGGCGGCGATGTCGGGCACCTGTCCGCCGTGGATGAACCACAGCGCCCGGCCGATGCCCTGGTCGACCGCCCGGAGGAAGTAGTCCGGCGAGCCTTCCCACGCGTACGGCGACGGCACCCGCTGCTCGTCGACCCAGCGCCGGGTGTCGAAGTAGGCGCGGTCGAAGCCGTACCCGTCGACCGCCAGCCAGGTCATCGCCGGGTAGTACGCCGAGCCGCTGAGGTCGGGGACCACCTTCTTCCACAGCGGCCTGGGCAGCCGCGCCATGGCGAACCCGATGCCGATGTAGGTGAGGAAGATGTGCGGCTGCCCGGGGCCGAGGAGGAGGTCGCGGGTGCGGTGGCCGCGCCCGCCGCCCATCGCGTCGAGGACGGTGAAGGCCATCGTGGCGCCCTCGTAGGCGAAGCCCCGCAGTTCCTCGTCCACCATGCTGAGCCGCCGCTCGACCTCCCACTGGTCGCGGGCGTCGATTCCCCATTCGAAGCCGCAGACGACCGCCTGGGGAATCGCCTCCAGCCGTTCGGTGGCGGGCGACGGCGTGACGGGAAAACCGCGAGCCCGGAAAGTCACATCGAGCAGCGACGGCGCCAGAATGAGCCTGCGGAGCGAGCCGGATAACGTCGACATGGTGTTCTCCTCTTCAATCGACAGGGCGTTCTGGGGCGTTGGTGGAATCGAGCCCGTCACGACCACGGCGCCGCCGCATACCACGGAATGATTTCCCGCCGCGCCAGCGTCCGTACGTCCCAGTAAAGGAAGGTGAACACGCCCGCGATGATCAGCGCGGACGCTGTCAGGACCGCGGCCCGGCCGGGCTTGGCGCTCAGCCACCGCTGCAGCCGGCTGCAGCCGACGGCGGCGAGGACGATGAACCGCACCGCCATGATCACGATGTTGCCGACGGACTGCATGACGAACGCCGCAGCGCCGTACAACCGGTTGCCTCTCTCCGCGGCGTCGCGGAACATCTGCCGGAACAGCGCGAACGGCCGGCCGATCAGGAACCCGCCGATCAGCACCGCACCGAAGACGGCGATGTCGCAGGCGGTGAACGTGCCGGCGATCCCGCTGACGAAGGCGAACACGATGCCCGCGGCGACGCCGGCGATCGGCGTCCCCTTGGCGTCGTGCCCGAGAAGCGTGCCGGCGACGTTGTCGCCGATCGTCTGGTCGACGAACTCGGCCGACCAGATCACCGTAAGCAGGAAGCCGGCCAGTCCACTGAACAGGATGATCAGTTTGCGCCTCCGGGGGACGTGGCCGGCTCCCGGGCTGGGCGTGGCCCTGTCTGCCACGACTGCGCTGTCGCTCATCCTGATCTCCGGTGACACGAGGAAACGGCACGGTCATGCTCATTCATCAGGATGGGACGGGCAGCCTGCCCCGGTTTTTCGCAGAATGCGGCATTACCCTAAACAGCGCTTATTCGCCCAATATCCACTGAGCCACAGCACATGAGGAGAAGAGCGCCGCATCAGGCAGGCCGCGATCAGCAGTGATCAATACTGATCAGCCAGCGGTCAGCAGGCGCCCAGCGACTTCCGCCAGGTGCCGCCGAAACTCCCAGGCGATTGCTCAGTGTGGGTGGGTGCTCGTTCGCCAGGTGGCGCGGGCTCCCGGACCGGGCGGCGGGTGAGCGTGAAGCCGTCGGTCCACGCGGGCGGGGCCTCCGCGCGGGCGGCCTCCGACGCCGCGCGCCGGCGGAGCAGCGCGATGACCGCGATGACGGCCGCGAGCTCCTCGGGCGTCGGGTTCCCGCGGACGATCGTCACGTCTGCGCCCTCTTGCGCGGCTGTGCTGTCTTCCACGGTCGCCTCCCGCGACGAACGTCACACCCGGCGGGGACGCGCGCTTCTTCCGGAATGCGGACCTTCCGTCAGAGCGTGGCCTGCTCCCCCGAGCCCTGGTTGCCGCGCTGGTTGCTGAACTCGAGGACCAGCGGCAGGTCGGCGCGGCGGGTGATGTTCAGCTTCCGGTAGGTGCGGGTCAGATGCTGCTCGACCGTGCTGATCGTGATGTAGAGCCTGGCCGCGATCTCGCGGTTGGAGTAACCGGCCGCGGCCAGGGCGGCGACCCGGCGCTCGCCGTCGCTGAGCGCCTTGATCAGGTCCCTCGGCAGCGGGGACGCCGCCGCGCCCCCGTCGCCGGCTCGGGCCAGCGCCTTGACGAGCGGCTCGGCGCGGCACTCGCCGGCGACGACCTGCGCCCGCCCGGCGATCGTCCTCGCCCTGCGGTACTCGCCGAGCGCGTCGTAGACCTCGACCAGGTCGAAGAGCGCCCGGGCCAGCTCGTACTTGTCGCCCGCCATCTGGAGATACTCGGTCGCCTGGCGGAGCAGGGCGGGACGGCGGGACGGTTCCGACACGGCGGCCAGCAGCCGCAGCGCGATGCCGCGGCCCCGCCGGGCTTCCGTCCCGCAGGCGGCGAGTTGCGCCTCGATGAGCCGCCGGGCCTCCTCGACCTGCCCCATCCGCAGGCACGCCTCCCCCGCGTCGGCCCGCCACGGGATCAGTCCGGGCGTGTCGAGATTCCAGGCGGCCATCAGCTCTCCGCACCGCTGGAAGTCGCGCAGCGCCAGCGCCGGATATTCGGTCGCCAGGCTGTGGCGGCCGCGCGCGTGCAGATAGTGCAGGCCGTACCTGGTCTGAAACATGGCGTCGGGGACGGGCCGGTCGAGATGCTCGCGCACCGCGCCGTACCTGCCCATCGCCGTCAGGGCGAGGATCAGGCTGCTGAGCGGCCCGCCGATGGCGACGCCCCAGCTGCTCATCGGGATGGTGTCCAGGGCGACACGGGCATGATGTTCGGCGGCCGGCATGTCGCCCTGGCGGATCGCGATCTCGGCCCGGATGGCCGCCAGCCTGGCCTGACGGCTTGGCGCCTGCCGAGACGACGCCTCGATGCTGAACAGGTCGCACCACGGGGCGACCCGCTCGCAGCGCCCGGCGTACGTGAGCGCCAACAGGGAATTCTCCACGGTCTCCATCGTCATCTCGTCGAGGCGGGAGTCCTCCAGGATCCGCTCGACGGCGTCCAGGTGCTGCTCGCGCGGCCCCCGGGTGAGCACCTCGGCGAGGGCGAGCGTCGACTCCAGCCGCCTGCTGACCGAAACGGAGACCATGGTCGCGAGGCCGCGTTCCGCGGCGGTGTGCCGCACATGCGCCAGAAGCGGCGGATGGGTGGCGCGCAGCCACAGCTGGACCACGACCAGCTCGGCGACCGTCTCGTGGTCCGCGGCCTCCATCGACTCGTTGAGCTGCTCCAGCACGTCGCGCGCGTCGTCGAAGCGGCCGTGCCACAGCAGCGCCCGCGCCAGCACCACGGCGTCGCTCCCCCGCAGGCTGCCCCGGTGCATCGCCTCGGCCAGCTCGGCGAGATGCCCGGCCGGCGCGGCTGGGTTGATCCGCCACTCGGCGCGCACGAGCATCGTCATGATCTTCGACCGGTGGGCCTCGTCCGCGCACTCGCGCCACGCCATCCGGAGGTAGGCCACGGCCGACTCCACCTGGCCGCCCCGCAGGGCGCTCCGCGCCGCCTCCTCCAGGGTCGGGACGACCCAGGCCGCCTCGACCCGTCCGGCCTGCAGCAGATGCTCGGCGACCACGGCCGGAGCGGCGCCGGCGTCGTAGGCCAGCTCGGCCGCGCGGCGGTGCAGATCCATCCGCTCCTCGGGATCGACCCCGGCGAGCACGGCCTGCCTGAGGGCCTCGTGACGGAAGCTCCCCACCGTGAGCAGACCCGCGGCGCTGAGGGAGAGCAGCTCCCGGCCGATGTCCATCGCCGGGATGTCGAGCAGCCGGTCGAGGCCGTCGGTCTCCCCGAGGATTGCCAGCCCCCGCGCCACCCGCATGGCCTGCGGCTGGCCCCGCTCCAGGCAGGACAGTACGGCCTGGCCGTACTGGTCGCCGATGACGACGGTGGTGGGCGGCTCCCCGGCGGCGGAGCGGACGAACTCCCGGTGGTCGTCGGCGAGGGCGGTGGCCAGCAGGGGGTTGCCGCCGCTCAGCGCGTACCAGTCGTCGGCGAACCGGGCGGCGGCCTCCCGGCCCACCCGCTCCGCCGCCAGCCCGGCGACCCCCGCCCGTGACAGCGGCGCGAGCTGGAGACGGCGGCAGTGCGGCTGGCGGAGCAGGTCGGTCTGGAAGTACGCGTCGGTGTAGCGCCCCTGGTCGGAGTGGCCGAAGACGGCCACGATCCGGGCTCCCCTGACGCGGCGCGCCAGATACGCGAGGCAGAGCAGGGAGACCCGGTCGGCGTGGTGGACGTCGTCCACGATGATCATCAGGGGGTACCGCTCCGACAGGTCGAGCAGGACCGTGCAGAGGGCGTGCACGATCTGGGCGTCGATCTGCTGCTCGGCGGCTTCCTGCGCGTTCGCGACTGCCCGGGCGCCCTCGTCCAGCAGCGCGAGCGCGCGGTCGCGCTCCCCGGCGACCAGCGGCGCGTCCTGGATGAGCTGGCCCAGCACGCCCAGCGGCAGGTCCCGCTCCAGCCGGGAGCCCGTCGCCGTGACCGCCAGCGCGCCCAGCTCGATGGCCTGCTCGGCGAGCGTCCGCAGGAGGGCGCTCTTTCCGGTGGCGACGGCGCCGCCGACCAGGGCGACCCTGCCTCTGCTCACGACGGCGCTGGCCAGCAGCCCCTCCAGGGAGGCCAGCTCCTCCTCGCGCTCGATCAGGTCCATCGCCGCCTCCGATCGTCAGACCGTGGTCGGGGAATCTGACACCGCAACGTTAGGTACCGAGGGCATTCGATCCTTATCGCCCGGCTATCACCCGCCGGGCCCGCCCGGCCCCGTGGCGGTCATGGCACATGTCCTGCTCCGGGAAGGCGGACGGCTGCGCGTCCCCCGCCGAGTGCGGCTGCGCCTCCGCACCGACACCAGGGGCGGCCCGCGCGAGCCGCGCCCTCGTGACGGCCGAGCGCACGGCCGCCACCGCGGCGCCCTCGACGTCCGGCTCGATCCCCGCGCCCCAGAACGTGGTCCCGTCCACCCCGCACTCCGCGTAGACGGCCACCCGCCGCGCCGTCGCACGGCCGGGGCGCTCCAGGCCGGTGTGATGCACCACGCGGACGTGGAAGCCCCACCGGGCGAGCGCCGCCCGGACCGCCTGGATGGTGTCCGTCCTGGTCGAGCCGGAGCCGAACGGCTCGCCGTCGATGTGGAGGCCGGTGACCGTCGCGGGGGCGTCGAAAGCCGGCGGCACCGGCGGAGCCGAGGTGATGACGTACTCGTTCTCGAAGAGCCGCCTGATCCGGTCCGGCGCGATCTCGCCGCCTTCGGCGTCCGCCAGCGCCTGCACGATCTGGGCGAACTCGATCTGGAGGCCGCGCGGCAGGGTCAGCCCGTGCCGGGCGCTCATGAGGTAGGCCAGACCGCCCTTGCCGGACTGGCTGTTGATCCGCACGATCGCCTCATAGGTGCGGCCCGCGTCCTGCGGGTCCAGCGGCAGGTACGGCACGCGCCACGGCAGATCGGCGGCCTCGGCGCCCGTGCGGGCCGCCTCCCGCTCCAAGGCGTCGAAGCCCTTGTTGATGGCGTCCTGGTGGGAGCCCGAGAATGCGGTGTAGACGAGGTCGCCCCCGTAGGGGTGCCGGGAGTGGACGGAGATGCCCGTGCAGTGCTCGACCGTACGGCGGACGTGGTCGAGGTCGGAGAAGTCGACGCCCGGGTCCACGCCCTGGGTGAACAGGTTCAGCCCCAGCGTGACGAGGCAGACGTTGCCCGCCCGCTCCCCGTTGCCAAACAGGCAGCCCTCGATCCGCTCGGCCCCCGCCATCAGGGCGAGCTCGGCGGACGCGACGCCGGTGCCCCGGTCGTTGTGCGGGTGAACCGACAGGCAGACGTGCTCCCGCCGGGAGAGGTTGCGGTTCATCCACTCGATCTGGTCGGCGAAGACGTTGGGCGTCGAGCGCTCGACGGTCGTGGGGAAGTTCAGGATGATCTCGCGGCCCGGTCCGGGGTTCCAGACGTCCATGACCGCCTCGCAGACCTCCAGCGAGAAGTCCAGCTCGGTGTCGTTGAAGTGCTCGGGAGAGTATTCGAAACCGAGATCGCAGTCGCCCAGCGTCCGCTCGGCGTACTTCATCGTCAGCCGGGTCCCCTGGACGGCGAGGTCCTTGCACTCGTCGCGGTCCATGTCGAACACCAGCCGCCGGAACAGCGGCGACGTCGCGTTGTAGAGGTGGACGGTGGCGCGCGGCGCCCCCTGGAGGCTCTTCACGGTGCGCTCGATCAGCTCGTCGCGGGCCTGGACGAGCACCGAGACGCGGACGTCGTCGGGGATGCGGTCCTGCTCGACGAGCATGCGGACGAAGTTGTAATCATCCTGGCTCGCGGCCGGGAAGCCGATCTCGATCTCCTTGTAGCCCATGCCCACCAGGAGGTCGTACATGGCGAGCTTGCGGGCCGGGGTCATCGGGGCCGCCAGCGACTGGTTGCCGTCGCGGAGGTCGGTGGAGAGCCAGCGCGGCGCGGCGGTGATGGCGGCGCTCGGCCACACGCGGTCGTCAAGGAAAGCCTGCGGGAATGCGCTGTAGCGTCTGAACTTCACTGTCAGAGCCCCTATCTGGTCGCACCGAGACCGTCAACTGGGCGAACCGAAATAGGCCGAATAGCAATATGTCGAGAGCAAAAGTTGAATTTGGTACAAATCTGTCTCGTCCTGCATGCGGAACATGACGACGATCTCCGGATAGGCGGCGCTGAGCCCGAGACCGACAAAGTATCGGTCACTTTCGAATATGATGCGGTACAGCCCGCGCTCGAACCTGCGACCGCACCACTCCCGCACCCGTCCTTCCTGATCGGTCTCCGCCTTGTCCTCGGCGTTCCACTGGCCGTTGTCGGCGTGCTCAAGCCGCACCCGCACGCTGGCGGCCGGTCGGCCGTACACACCGTCCAGCGCCTGCACAGCAATCCCCATATCACCGTCACCTGTTCGCGGGTCCGTCGCGGCTGCCCGGCGCCCAGGCGCCAGGGCTCGGTCCAGGCTGGTCCATGGCGCTATCGATGTGGTTTCCGTCCGCTATCGGCCGGAGCGTGCCATCCCGCCCCGCGGCGCGGCGGGACGGGGGACAGGCCGGCCTCACAATCTCCAGTCTCGCCCCGTGACACGCTCCGCCGCCCGCCAGAAAGAGCCCTGAGCTGCATTGATATGCCACCGGAAGCGATCCGATATGGGCCGGATGGCGGCCCGTGTGAGCGTGAGCAGCGGTCAACTGAAGCGCCGCGCGACGCCGGCGCCAATAAGTGGAGGTAGGCAGATGAGTGCCAGGATGAACAAGAAGGTCGCGCGACTCGGCGTCTCGGTCGTCATCGCTCTCACGGGCGCCGTGGCCACGACCGGGATCGCCACGGGGACCTCAACCGCATACGCGGATGGGACCGGGGCGAGGACGCCCACTCCGACCCCCCCGCCGCCGCCCGTCCCGCACAACAACCCCTGGGGATGACTGACCGAATCCGCGCGACGACCACGACTTAACGGCCGGAGACAACGATGTCTCCGGCCTTTCCACGTGGTCCGGAACTTGACAACGAGGTTCACCCGACCGCCGGAGGTCCTTCTAGCCATGGATCGCCTAGCGCTGTACGATCCAGACACAATCGGACAGACTGCACGAGGGTAACCAAGGCGTCGAAAGGGGTGCCGCGCACGGGCACAGCCGCCTTGGGTTTTCGCTATCGGTTGACAGCATTTTACATACACGACCGGAGATCGAAAAGGCTGTCATACATGAGACTTCACGTGTTGCGCTTCCCGCGTGGGGAGGTGTGAATCCTTCACCGGGCACGAGGACAGAAGTTTCATCAAGGAGATGAGCGTGGAGTTTCGCGTTCTGGGGGCTCTCGAAGTTACAGCGGGGGGTCGCCGCCTCGATCTGGGAGGCATTCGTCAGCAGACTGTCCTCGCAGTGCTGCTCCTCAACGCCAACCGGCCCGTGGCCATCGGGCGGCTCATGGAGGCCGTCTACGGCGACGACCCGCCCACCACATCCCGGGCACAGGTGCAGATCTGCATCTCCGTGCTGAGACGGCTGTTCGCCGCGCACAACAACGGCGACGGCGACGTGATAGTGACCAGGTCGCAGGGCTACGCGCTGCGCGCCGACGACGAGCAGATCGACGCCCACCGCTTCCAGAGCCTCGTGCAGCAGGCCCGGCAATCCCGCGACAACCGGGGCTACGACGAGGCCGTCAAGCACTACCGCGACGCGCTCGCGCTGTGGCGCGGGCCGGTCCTGGAGGGCATAGGGAGCAGGCTGGTGCAGTCGGCGGCCGGCCGGCTCGCCGAGGAGCGGATCACCGCGAACGAGGACTGCATCCAGCTCGAACTCGACCTGGGCAGGCACCACGAACTCGTGGGCGAGCTCACCAAGCTCGTGGAGGAGCACCCGCTGCGTGAGCGGCTCCTCGGCCAGCTCATGACCGCGCTCTACCGTTCCGGACGCCAGGCCGAGTCCCTCCAGGTCTACCGCGACGCCCGGCGCAGGATGATCGACGAGCTGGGGATAGAGCCCAACGAGCGGTTGCAGCAGCTCGAGTCCGCGATCCTCACCTGCGACGAGCGGCTCGACCCGCCGCAGCAGCCCGTGCAGGCGGGCCACGCCGGTAATCCGTCCACGGGCGGCGTCGAGCTCCCCGCCGTCCCAGGAATGCTCCCCGCCGGGATCGCCGACTTCATCGGCCGGCAGAACCAGGTCGACCACATCCGGCAGCGGCTCACGGTCGCCTCCGACGGCGCCGCCCGCTTCGCCGTACCCATCATCGCGATCGTCGGCAAGGCCGGGATCGGCAAGACCACCATCGCGGTGCACGCGGCGCACAGCGTGGCCGAGCACTTCCCCGACGGCCAGCTGTACGCCGACCTGCACGGCGGGGTCTCGCGCCCGCTCAGCCCGATGCAGGTGCTCGAACGCTTCCTGCGCGCGCTCGGCGTGCCCGGGACCACGCTCCCCGACGGCGTGGAGGAGCGCGCGGAGACCTACCGCATGCTGCTGGCCGACCGGCGGATGCTCATCGTGCTGGACGACGCGGCGAGCGAGAGCCAGGTCCTGCCGCTGTTACCGGGCAACCCCGCCTCCGCCGTCATCGTCACCAGCCGCAGCCGGCTCGCGGGGCTGGCCGGGGCGACCCACGTGGACGTGGGACTGTTCGACTCGGCCCACTCGCTGGACCTGCTCGCGCACATCGCCGGGACCGAGCGGGTGCGGGCCGAGGCCGACTCGGCCGCGGCGCTCGCCGACCTGTGCGGGCATCTTCCACTGGCGCTGCGCATCGCGGGCGCGCGCCTCGCGGCACGTCCCCACTGGAGCGTCGAGCAGCTCGTGGACCGGCTCAGGGACGAGACCCGCAGGCTCGACGAGCTGATGCACGGCGAGATGGGCATAAGGGCCAGCCTGTCGCTGACCTACGACGGCATCAGCGAGGAGGCGCGGCGGCTCTTCCGGCGGCTCGCGATTCTCGACTCCCATGTCTTCTCGGCATGGACCAGCGCGGCCTTGCTGAACAGGCCGCTCGCCGACGCGCAGGACCTCCTCGACGACCTGGCCGACGCCCAGCTCGTCGAGGTCACCGGCACGGGCCGCCACGTGCACGCGCAGTATCGCTTCCACGACCTCATCCGCGTGTTCGCGCGGGAACGCCTCGCCGCCGAGGAGCCCGCCGCCGAGCGCACCGCCGCGCTGGCCCGCGTACTCGGGGCGCTGCTCTCCCTGACCGACGCGGCCAGGATCCGCGAGTACGGCCCGGACGCCACGATCCACCAGAAGGCGACCAGCCCCTGGTCGCTGCCGCAGGAGCTCATCGAACGGCTGGTCACCAAGCCGATCGCCTGGTTCGAGCGCGAGCGCCACATCCTCATCGCCGGCATCCGCCAGGCGGCGCAGGCGGGCTTCGTGCAGGTGTGCTGGGGGCTCGCGGTGAACGCCGCGATGTACTTCGAGTCGCGGGTCTACCTCGACGACTGGCGGGAGACCAACGAGATCGCCCTGGAGGCCACCAGGAGGGCGGGCGACAGGCGCGGCCAGGCCGAGATGCTGTACCGGATCGGCTCGCTGTCCCTGAGCGAGCAGCGGTTCGACGACGCGCGGCGCGAGTTCGAGGCGGCCGTCGAGCTGTTCCAGGAGGTCGGGGACGATCTGCGGATCGCCCTGGCCATCCGCAGCATCGCACTCCTCGAACGCATGAACGGCAGGTTCGAGAGCGCGGTCAGCCACTACGAGCGGTCGCTGGAGATCTTCCGCGCCACCGGCGACCACGCCTCCGCCGCCCACACCCTGCACAACCTCGCGCAGGTACGGCTCGACTGCGACGACATCGACGGCGCCAAGATGCTGCTCGCCGAGGCCCTGATGCGCAGCAAGGCCGGCGGCGACCGGCGGGTGACGGCCCAGGTCCTGCACCGCATGGGCCAGGCCCACCTCCAGTCGCGCGAGTTCGCCCTGTCGGCGGGCGCGTTCGAGGAGGCGCTGACGGTCGTGCAGGAGATCGGCGACACGACCGGCGAGGCGTTCGCCCTGCACGGCCTCGGCATCGCGCGGCTGCGGCAGGGCAAGCACGCGGAGTCCGCCGGCTCGCTGCGGCGCGCTCTCAACGTGGCCTACACCTCCCGCCACCGGCTCGCGGAGGCGTGCGTGCTGGCCGGGCTGGGGGAGCTTGCCATCGCGACCGGCGACCCCGCCGAGGCCACGGGCCACCTCCGGCGGGCGGTCGGCCTCTTCCACGGGATGCGGATCCCGCTCCGCGAAGCGGAGACCCTCATCCTGCTGAGCGACGCGTTGCAGGCCGTCGGAGACGCCGACGCGGCCGGCGACGCGCTGTCCAAGACGCTCGAACTGGCCGACCGGCTCGACCGGCGCGCCGGCGGCTACCTGCGTGAACAACTGGCCGAGCTCCACACCCGCGACAGACGCCCGGAGTACGCCACCGTCTCCGACCCGTCCGTGTGACCCGGCTGCCGCCGAAGCCAGGGGGCACCCGAAGGCGCCCCACGCCGGTCGGCGTCGCTCGCGTGCCGCCCGACCATCTGTGATCGATTCCCGGCTATCAGAGCCGATGATGAGGCTTGCTGGGATCGGTCCTTTCCCCGCGACTCGTCCGTCACGTCAACTGAGATCAGCCGGCGCACCTCGCGCCGGCGTTCTCGGGGGGCGTGATGGTCCCAGGCGTGCAGGCATGGGCATGACCGGCTCCGGCAGCGGTCTGAACGGTCAGACGCCGCGTTGCAGCCACTTCGTCACCGTCCCCTCCGCTGAGCCCGGCTCGCCGGAATGCGCTCGGTGCCTGGCACTCGGCTTGAGCTGGGCCCGCCTCCTGGCCTGCCTGACGTGCGGCGGGGTGGCCTGCTCCGACGACTCACCGGGCGGCCACGCGCGGGAGCACTACGAGGAAACCGATCATCCGGTAGCCGCCGCGCTCGGCGCCGATTCTCCGTGGCGATGGTGCTACGTCCACGAGCGAACCGTGTGAGCCGGAGGGCGCGACACGACGAAGGAGCACAATGATCACTTCCGAAAGGAAGGTGGACGGCTATGACGGCGTGTCCCCCTTCCCCCGGACCGCGACCCCGAAGCCGGGGCCGGGGCCGGCAACCAGAATCCAGGTGGGCTTGACAGGGTCGATCGTCCTGCTGCCGTTCGTGGCGCTGGGCTTCGCCATCTGGCTCGCGTGGGGGCACGGTGTCACGGTCACCGATCTGGTGCTGGCCGTCCTCCTCTACCTCGTAACGGGCTTCGGGGTCACAGTCGGCTTTCACCGGCTCCTCACCCACGGGTCCTTCGCCGCTCGGCCGTGGTTGCGGGTGGCGTTGGCCGTGGCCGGGTCGATGAGCTTCCAGGGCAACGTCCTCGACTGGGTGGCGGTCCACCGCCGCCACCACGCCTTCACCGACCGCCCTGGCGATCCGCATTCCCCCTACCGCTACGGCACGAGCCTGCGCGGGCAACTGCGCGGGCTCGCCCATTCCCACCTGGGCTGGCTGTTCCGCAACGATCCCACCCCGGCCGACCGCTACGCCCGCGACGTGCTCGCCGATCCGGCGCTGGTCAGGGTGGCGCGGGCCTTTCCGGCCCTGTGCGCGCTCTCGCTCGCGTTGCCGTTCCTCGCCGGGTGGGCGATCAGCGGCGGCCTGTACGGCGGGCTGACCGCGTTCCTGTGGGCGGGGCTGATCCGGGTCTTCCTGCTGCAGCATGTGACCTGGAGCGTCAACTCTCTCTGCCATGTGATCGGCAGCAGGCCCTTCACGACCCGTCGCCATGACCGGTCCACCAACCTGTGGCCGCTGGCGTTGCCGTCGTTCGGCGAGAGCTGGCACAACGGCCACCACAGCGATCCGACGTGCGCGAGACACGGCCTCGGCCCGCACGAGACAGACATATCCGCTGGGCTGATCAGCCTGTTCGAACGGCTGGGCTGGGTGACCGACGTCCGCTGGCCCGACCCCGGCCGCGTGGAACAGCGCCGCCGTCACGAGGCCGACGCCCCGGGAGGCGCGCGCACGCCGGCCTGACCGGCTGGCCGCCCCCAAACACCGCAGCCAGGCCGACCACGCGCGTCAGCGCGTAGGGTGAAGGAGGATCCGCATCGGCGCTCCCGGCTGGAAGGGGGGTGGCGGACGTGGAGGTGCGTCAACTTCGCTACTTCGTCACCTTGGCCGAGGAGCTGCATTTCGGGCGAGCGGCGGCGCGCGAGCACATCGTGCAGTCCGCGCTGAGCCAGCAGGTGCAGCGACTCGAGCGGGAACTCAAGGTGCGGCTCCTGAACCGCAGCACCCACCACGTGGAGCTCACCGCGGCAGGCGTCGCGTTCCTGGTCGAGGCACGCCAGATCCTCGACCACATCGGCCGGGCGACGCAGGCGGCCAGAAACGCCGCCGCTTCCGCGCCCACTCTCCGGGCGGGCATCATCGACGGCGGCTACGACTCGATGCCACAGATCCTTCGCGCCGTCCAGCGGCGCCATCCGGACCTGACGATCCACCAGGTGGAGATCGGCACGCCCGAGCAGTACCGGCAGCTCGCCGACGGCCGCCTGGACATCGGCATCGGGCGCGCGTCCCTGACCCCGCCGGGTGTGGCCTCCGAACTCGTCCGGCTCGATCCACTGGGCGTGCTGGTCCCGGAAAGCCACCGCTTCGCCGCACAGGACGGCGTGCCCGTGGCCTCGCTCGCGGGCGAGGCGCTGCTGCTCGGCGAGGACACCCGGGCGCCGGAGTTCAACCAGTTCGTCGTCGAGCTGTGCCGTTCAGTGGGATTCGCGCCCACAATCTACGAGGGCACGGTCGAGAGCACCCGCGCCGCGGCCGACCTCGTGCTGCAGGGACGGTGCGTCCTGTGCGTTCCCTCCTCGTCCCGCACGTCCAACCGGCCCGGTACCGCCTGGCGGCCGCTGATCGAACCGGCGGCGCGCTATCCCTGGTCGCTCCTGTGGCGATCCGGCGATCCGTCGCCTCACGTCGCGGCCGTGATCGAGAGCGCCAGGCACCTCGCCGAGCGGCTCGGATGGCTGGAGACCGCAGACCTGCCTGTCGACTGACCTGCCAGAAGGCCGGCATCGTGGAGGCTCATCAGCTACGGTGATGAGCCTTTCCCGTATTGATTGTTTCCCCTCTCGCAAGGATCGGCTTAACTGGTGGCAGGGCCACCCCACGTGGAACGACCCTGAACATTCACGGACGCGAATGCCCGCGAACCGCCGGCCGCGTCCATCGATTGGAGGTCCGCATGGACCTGAAAACGCGCGTTCTTTCCGACTGGACCGTCGTCAGCGTCTCCGGAGACGTCGACATCTTCACGACGTACAAGTTGCGTGAACACCTGCTGGCCGCTTTGGACCGGCCCGGACGCCGGATTCTCGTCGACCTGTCTGGGGTCACCTTCATGGACGAGAGCGGCCTGGGAGTCCTGGTCTTCATCAGGCGCACGGCGATGCTCCACGGCGGGACGCTGCGCCTGCTCGCCCCGACGCAGTCGATGCGCTGGCTGCTGAAGGCCAGCGGGCTGTCCGGGACCTTCGCCGTGAGCCTCGATCTGCTCGCCGCACGGCAGGCGGAACCGGAGCTCGTCGGCTCCTGATCCCACCCGCCACGGAGCGCTCCCTAGCCGGCGGGTTCGGCATCCGATTGAGGCCGGCCGGCCGGGTCTTCGCTCACCTGACCGTCCAGGCGCAGGCCGGGCGCGCGGTCCCAGCCGGTGAGGCTCAGCAGGCGGAGGACGTGCGGCGGCACCGAAAGCAGCGTCAGGCCCCCTTGAAGCCGGGCGGCGGCGACGGCAAGCGCGCGTAATCCGCCGACGTCGATGAAGCGCACGCCGCCGAGGTCGGCGTAGGTGTCGTCGCGGCCATTCATCGCCGAGGCAAGCGCCTGGGCGAGAAGGGGCGCGGTGGTGCCGTCGACATGGCCCTCGATCCGCAGGCCCCCGCCGACTCCGAGGCAGGTGATGCTGAGGCCTCCCTTGCCGATCTCAAGGGTGGAGGCTGTGAAGTCCGTCATGTCCATGCCCACTTCTACGGGCTCGCTGTACAGGATGGGCCGCAGGATCCGTACGGCACGGAGGCATCTTGCCATCGAACTGGTGCGACGAGGTGATCGTGCACTGGTTGGCCGCGTAGCGAAACGGCCAACCTCAGCCCGGCTCATCTCTGTTGCAGATGACCGGTATCGCCCGGTGCCGGCTATGCCCGGCCGGTCTGCGCAGGCGTATGGTCAAGGAGGGCTAGCACACCAGGAGGTGCGCGATGAGCCGTACGGACAACACCAGGCCGATCCGGTTCCAGGAGCAGGACGGCCGCGAGTTCACGAGAGACGTCGGGGGATCCTCCGCCGGTCGGGGCAAGGTGACCGGTCTCTGGGAGCATCAAGCCCGGCAGCGGGTGCGACTGACTCTCGCACGCGGCGACGAACCGGAGCCGACGCGCCACCGGCACGGCGCCAGACACGACCGCCACTGATCCCCGGTAAGGGAACCCACACAGGAAAGCCCCGGTTCAGGCTCGGCTCCATTCGTCACACACGCTGGCCGATGGATGTCTTCACCGCGTGAGGCTCGCATCCGCTGGCAAGAGCGGGCCGATGACCGGAAAGCAGGGCAAGTTGACCCGCGCATACGGCTTCCTCAGCACCCACCCGCCCACGCAGTGCGGACTCGCCACCTTCAATTCCGCCCTGGCCGCCCATCTCACCAACGGGGACATGGGCGGCGGGATCGTCCGGGTCACCGCGGAAGGCGACGACGAGCGCCCGGCTCCCGGGGTCGTGCACACCTGGAGCCCGGGCAGGCCGGACGGCTGGAAGGCGGCGGCGGCCGCGCTCGACGACTTCGACGTCGCCATCGTCCAGCACGAGTACGGCATCTACCCCGGCCAGGACGGCGAGGACGTCCTGCCGCTGCTGCGCGGTCTCACCGTGCCGAGCATCGTGGTCCTGCACACCGTCCTGACCGGTCCCACTCCTCGGCAGCGGAGGCTGCTTCAGCAGATCACGGCCGCCGCCGACGCGGTCGTCACCATGACCGGCACCGCCCGCGACCGGCTGCTCACCGGCTACCACGTCAACCCCGGCAAGGTGTCCGTCATCCCGCACGGGGCGGCCGACCACGCGCGTGTCCCGGCTCGGCGTCGCCTCCGGCCCCACCTGCTCACCTGGGGGCTGCTCGGCCCCGGCAAGGGGATCGAATGGGCGTTGCGAGCGCTCGCCCTCCTCGGCGACCTCACCCCATCACCTACGTACACCGTCGCCGGGAAGACCCACCCCAAGGTGCTGGAGCACCACGGAGAGGCCTATCGCAACCGCCTCCACCGGATCGGCGCGAAGCTCGGCGTGTCCACCTCCGTCCGATACGACCCCGTCTACCGTGACAACGCCTCGCTGAGCGCGCTCATCCGCTCGGCGAACGTGGTCGTGCTGCCGTACGACTCCCCAGAGCAGGTCACGTCCGGCGTCCTCATCGAGGCCGTGGCCGCGGGCATCCCGATCGTCGCCACGTCCTTCCCCCATGCCGTGGAGCTGCTCACGGGCGGCCCCGGCCTGCTCGTCCCCCATGAGGATCCCGTGGCGATCGCCGCCGCCGTGCGCCGGATCCTCACCGAACCCGGCCTGGCGGAAAACCTCACCGGCCGCACCCGCGCCCTGGTCCCGGCGCTGCTGTGGCCCGCCGTGGCGGCGCGCTACGACGACCTGGCCGGACGTCTCCTCGCCGCCCGCGCGCCCGCCGTGGTCGCGGCACGGCCATGAAGCCCACGAACCCCATGAACTCCATGATCCCCACTGCCTCCGATTTCAGGCACCTGTACCGGATGAGCGACGACACCGGCCTGTTCGAGCACGCCCGGCACGCGGTCGTCCGACGCGCACACGGCTACTGCACCGACGACGTCGCCCGCGGTCTCGTCGTCATCAGCCGCGAGCCCGCCCCGGACCCCCGGGTGCTCCGGCTCGCGGAGCGCTACCTGGCCTTTCTCTCCCATGCCCAAAATGGTTCCGGCGCCTTCCGCAACCGGCTTGCCTACGACCGGCGCTGGGCCGACGGACCCGGCGTGGGCGACTGGTGGGGACGAGCGCTGTGGGGCCTGGGCACCGCGGCCGCCCGCAGCCCGGCTGCCTGGATCCGTGAGGAGGCCCTGCTCGTCTTCACGCTCGGCGCCTCACGGCGATCCCCTCACCCTCGCGCCATGGCGTTCGCCGGGCTCGGCGCGGCGGAGGTCCTGCGCGTCCACACGGACAGCACCCTGGCGGCCACCTTGCTGGTGGACGCCGCCGCAGCGGTCGGTGTTCCGGCCGAGAACCCTGACTGGCCGTGGCCGCAACCAGAGCTGACCTACGCCAACGCCGCCCTCGCCGAGGTCGTCATCGCCGCCGGTCACCTCAGTGACGACGCCTCGATGCTCACCTGCGGCCTGCGGATGCTCGCCTGGCTCGGCGACATCCAGACCCGGCGCGGGCACCTGTCGGTCGTCCCGGCCGCCGGTTGGCGGCAGGGCGCGCCACGCGCCCGCTACGACCAGCAGCCGATCGAGGTCGCCGCGCTCGCCGACGCCTGCGCCACCGCGGCCGCCGTCACGGGCGACCCACGCTGGCAGGAACGTGTACGGCAGGCATCGGCGTGGTTCGAGGGCGCCAACGACTGCGGCACGGCGATGTGGGACCCCGCCACCGGAGGGGGCTACGACGGCCTGACCGCGCACGGCCCCAACCTCAACCAGGGAGCGGAGTCGACCATCGCCCTCATCTCGACCATGCAGCACGCCGGGCGCCTGTCGTGACGGCCCCGGACCTGGCCACCCGGCTCGACCTGTCGCTCGCCCCCGACCCACGACGAGTGATCATCAAACTCTTCGTCCCCGGCGAGGACGCCGCCGTGGCGCACACCCGCTCCGTCGGCCTGATCGACCGGATCGCGCTGCTCGACGCTCACGAGACCGGGGCGCTGCTGGAGGAGACGCTGCGGCGATTCGGCGGCCGGCACCACGACCTGGAGGCGACCTTCCTCCACCACTACGACGTGGTCCGCTACCGCGTCCCCCGCCACATCGACCTGTCCCCGGCCGGACGCCTCGTCGTCGGCGCGTACTTCAGCCACGAGTACGCCGTGGAGGCCGCCGCGCTGTGCAATCCCTCGATGGTCCCTCACCCCGACCAGTCCGGCCTGAACCCCGGGCAGCTCCGTGTGGTGCTCAGCGTGCGGCAGATCGGCGAGGGCCACCTGTCGTCGATCGGCTTCGCCACGGCGCTGCTCGGACCGGGCACCGACATCGCCATCTCCGACCGCTCGGGGCCGCTGTCCGTCGGCCGCCGGCGTGGCACCCACCACCTTCGCGACCTGCTCGCCGCGGGCCTCTCCGACGAGGGATGGGACAACGAGGTCTCCGCCACCGTGCTGGGATCCCTCCCAGAGCGTTTCGACGACGACGACTTAGAGCAGGCCATCGCCCGGCTCCCCGCCGACCTGCTCACCCGCACCACCACGCACAGAACCCTGGAGGAACTGCGCCGCACAACGGCCTCCGACTACGCCGCGGACTTCCCTGTCGACGTCCCCCTCGACCGCCGGGTGCTGTGGCCGGCCACGTCGGCCGAGAGTAACGGGATGGAAGACGCCCGTTTCGTGAGGGTCCTCCGCGGAGACGGCACACCGTCCTACCGGGCCACCTACACCGCCTACAACGGGCGGCGCATCCGCTCCCACCTGCTCGCCAGCGACGACCTGCGCCGTTTCGAGGTCACTCCCCTGCGCGGACCGGCCGCGGCCAACAAGGGAATGGCGCTGTTCCCTCGCCCGGTGGGTGGCCGGCAACTCGCGCTGTGCCGCTCGGACGGCGAGACCACCGGGCTGACCTCCCTCGACAGGCACAACAGATGGCAACAGCCAGTGCCGCTCCACACTCCCCACAAGGGCTGGGAGCTGATCCAGGTCGGCAACTGCGGCTCCCCCCTGGAGACAGAGTCCGGCTGGCTGGTCCTGACCCACGGTGTCGGCCCGATGCGCCGCTACGCCATCGGCGCCCTGCTGCTCGACCTCCACGAGCCGCAGCGCGTCATCGCCGAGCTCCCCGGCGCGCTGCTCACTCCCAGCGACGCCGAACGCGAGGGCTACGTGCCCAACGTCGTGTACTCCTGTGGGGGCCTGCTGCACGGGGGCGCCCTGTGGCTGCCGTACGGCGCGAGCGACGCCCGGATCGGATTCGCCCACGTGGCCCTCGCCACGCTCATGGAAGCGATGCGCCAACCTGGAGGAGCCGGGTGATCGCGGGCGTGGAGAGCCATCTGGGGCGGCCGCCCGAGCTATTCGGGTTATCTCCGTGGTGGTACGAGCACGGCCGCGCCCAGCCAGTGGCACACGGCCAGTGCGGTCTCCAGCCCCAACCGGTCGTCCCGGAGTGGCCGCCCCCGCTCCTCGGCAGCCCTGCGCAGGCGGTACACCACCGTGTTCCGATGGACGCCCAGCCGCTCGGCGGCCGCGACGTAGCTTCCCTCCGACGCGAGGAACGCGCGCAGCGTCTCCCGCAGGCGCGCGTGGGCGTCGTCGTCGATCGCCAGGGCGCCGAGGGCCTCCTCGACCCACTCGCGGGTCGCGTCCATGTCGGAGCACATGAGGGCGACCGGGCCGACCTCGCCGAACGCGATGCAGGACGGCGCGGGGGCGCGGCCCGCCAGCGCGACCGCCTGCGCCTGTACGGCCTGCCGGTGGGTGCGGCGGAACCCGGCCACGCCGCTGTGCGGCTCCCCCACGGCCACCCTGGCCGGCCGCTCCCATCCGCCGACCAGCGTGGAGATCACGGCCGAGTCGACCGTACGGCGTGGCCCCATGGGCAGCCAGGCCCACGCGCTGAGCTCGTCGCACGGTGCGAAGAGAGGGCGGGCGGCGCAGCCAAGGCTCTCGGCGAGCGCCAGGACGGAACGCTCCAGGGCGGCGAGCCGGTCCTCGGCGGGATCGTCGCGTTCCGCCCAGACGACGAGACCGAGGTGATGCTGGCGGAGGCGGTAGCCGAGCGTGCCCTCGGCGGAGGCGACGTCAACGGCCTTGCCCTCGATCAGGTCCCTGATCCGGGCCGACCGTGAGGCCCCGCGGCTGAGCAGCCACAGATCGCGCTCGTGCTCGTAGACCGCGACGACCGTCTGGGAGACCCGGTCGATGTAGGCGGACGTGACGGCGACGATGCGCAGCGCGGCGGACGAGACGGCTTCGGCGTCGTCGCTCTGGCGGCTGAGCTCCTCCAGGCACCACCGCAGGAAGCTGTCCTGTCCCAGCCGGTAGCACCGGACCAGCGCGTCGACCGGGACACCGCGCTGGGCGAGCCGCCGCGCGTACTCGACCGCCGCCGGCGGAGCCTCGGTGCGCTCCACGTCGATGCCGTGCCGCAGGATGTGAACGATCGTCTCGACGTTCCCCTCGATGCCGGCGGACATGAGCTGGACGAGCCGGTCGTCGCCGGCCAGTTGCTCGATCTCGGTGGACAGCCGGAGCAGGAGATCGCCTGTGATGTCGGCCAGGCGGACGTTCAGGACGGCCCCCACCGAGGCCACCAGATCTTCGAGCATGATCCCCGGACCAGGGCGTATGTCACCGTTCCACCGCATCGCCCCAGAGTACGCCGCTCGCCGGGAGGCATCAGACGTGTCGTCTCGCCCACGTGTCTCCCTCTTCCAGCGGCTTGCCGGCGGTGAGAGCCGTGTCACACACCGCTGGACGACATGGATAGGGCCCATCCCTCCCGTGGGGGCAGGAGGGACGGGCCCCGGCTGGGGAGATTCGCTAGCCGATAGTGATCTTGTCGACGTTCGGGCCACCGGTCGAGCCGTTACCGGTGAGCCGGATGGTGTTGGTGCCCGCCACGAGGTTCACCGTCACCGACTTGGTGACCCAGGTGTCCCAGTTCGTGGTGGCGCCGAACGACACGCCGCTGGCGGCGACCGTGCCGTTCACCGAGACGTCCAGCGGACGGGCCGTCGTCGTGCCGTTGGAGTACCGGATGGTCAGCGGGGTCGCGCCGGCCGAGTCCGCGTTCACCGTCAGCTCGATGTAACCGCCGGGGGCGTTGACGTAGTCGACGAACCCGGTGCCGGTGTACCCGAGGTGGTTGGTGAACACGCCCGCCGCGGACAGGACACCGTCCTCGGCCTGGTAGTCCTTGGGCGTGGCCACCGCGCCCGTGGTCGCGGTGGCGGGGCCGGAAGCCCCGGAGAGGTTGCCCGCCGCGTCCTTGGCCTTCACGGTGAAGGTGTACGACGTGCTCGGCGTGAGGCCGGTCACGGTCGCCGTGGTCCCGCTCACCGTGGTCGCCGGCGACGCGCCGTTGTAGACCTGGTAGCCGGTCACGCCGGTGTCGTCGGTCGAGGCGTCCCACGCCAGCGACACGCTGGAGGAGGTGGTGCCGGTGACGTGCAGGTTGCCCGGAACCGAGGGCGGAGCGGTGTCGATGATCCGCTGCTCAACCGTGATCTTGTCGACGTTCGGGCCGCCGGTCGCGCCGGGCCCGGTCAGCCGGATCGTGTTGGCGCCGGCGGCGAGGTTGACCGTCACCGACTTGGTGACCCAGGTGTCCCAGTTCGTGGTGGGGGGGAAGGCCACGCCGCTCGCCGCGACCGCGCCGTTCACGGAGACGTCCAGAGGCCTGGTGTCCGTCGCGCCGTTGGCGTACCGGATCGTCACCGTGGCCGCGCCGGCCGCGGTGGCGTTCACCGAGAACTGGATGTAGCCACCGGCCGCGTTGACGTAGTCGACGAAGCCGGTGCCGGTGTAGCCGAGGTGGTTGCTGAACACGCCGGCCGCGGACAGGACACCGTCCTCGGCCTGGTAGTCGGTCGCCGAGCCGGGCTGGCCGTTCACCGTGAGCGAGTAGGTGGCCGTGTGCGTGCCCGAGCCGCCCGTGCCCTTGATCGTCACCGGGTAGGTGCCGCCCGGCGTCGAGGAGGAGGTCGTGATCGTGACCGTGGAGCTCGCGCCCGCGTTCACCGAGGCCGGGCTGAAGGAGGCCGACGCGCCGGACGGCAGGCCGGAGGCCGACAGTGTGACCGACTGCGCGCTACCGGCCGTGACAGCGGTGCTCACGGTGGCCGTCGCGGAGGAGCCCGCGTCGACCGTGCCCGAGGTGGGGCTCACCGAGACCGAGAAGTCGTTGCTGCCGACCTCCGGCGGGAAGATCCACTGGGCGGACGTGCCCGAGCAGCTGCCCGCGACCACGCTGGTGCCCGACGCCCGGATGCACTTCTGACCGGTCTGGATGTCGGTGATCGTGCCGTCGGGGTTGATTGACCACTGCTGGGCCGGCCCGGCGGTACAGGTTTGCAGGACGATGTTGCCGCCGCTCATCCCGGCGCACAGGTTGTTGATCACCAGGAAGGCGCCGTGGAAGGTGAACCGCTGGTTCGCCGCCCCGCTGCACGCCGCCAGCTTGAGCGCGGTGCCCGTGCTGGAGCTGTTGTTGGGGTCGTCTATGCAGGTGCCGGTGCTGGCGTTCTTCCACTCACCGACCCACTTGTTCGGCTGGGCGCCGCCGTAGCACTCACCGGTCGAGGTGTTGAAGATCGGCGTGGAGTCGACCACCTCGCTCGATCCCGGGTTGACGATGACGGGCTCCATCGTCGGCGTGCCGTTCGAGTTGTAGTGCGTGAGCGCGTCCTCGCAGTCGATCGCGTCCATCGCGTTGCCGCCCTTGCCACCCAGCCAGAGGTCGAAGTGGTACAGCCCCGGGCCGCCGTTGGGGCCGTTGCCGCTCCAGTCCTCGCCGCACTCCTGGCAGCCGTCCTCCATGATGAAGTACTTCTTCACACGGGGGACGTAGATCTTGGTGCCCGCCGGGGCCTCAGCGGTCGAGGTCGCGAAAGTGATCGGGTCCGAATACGTGCCCTTGCCCCCCGCGGTGCTGTGGATCTGGGGGTAGGAGATGTCGCCGCCGGGCGGCGTGTTGTCGTACCAGCCGTAGAACGTCAGGAAGGTCTGCCGCGTCGTGGCCGCGTAGGCGGGTGTGCCGCTCAGCAGGGCGGCGAAGACCGATAACAGGATCAGACAGGCAGCCGTCAGGGTTGCGCCAAGCGCACGCCGACTCATGGGGGGACCTCCGGGGGGCGAGGATCAACCAGCGTTAATGCAGGGTCAAGCCGGAGGCCCCCGGAAGTCAAGGTTTGATAGGAAAGTTTTCTAACAATCACCCTCGGCGCACATCGACCGCCTCCCGCCGCACCGTCTCGATCCCGGGGTTCACCCAGCTCAGCGGCTGATGAGGGCGCCACGAGGGACGAGGGGCCGGACGTACGGGCTCCGAAATCACGCGTACGGCACCGCACAGGTGGCAGGATCGCCACATCCCAGAACGAGACGACATCTCTGAACGACGACACGGTCACGAGGACGCACATGCCGACAGAGCCGCAAATCGTGGAACGCGCCGAGCAGCCCTACGTGGCGATCAGAGGCGTGGTGACCATGCGGACGATCGCCGAGATAGCCGACCGTCTCCCGGAGGTCTTCGGCCGGGTCGGCGCGCACGGGGTCGAACCGGCGGGAGCGCCGTTCTTCAAGTACAACCTGATCGACATGAAGGGGCGGCTGGAGATCGAGGCCGGCGTACCGGTCGCGGCCGTCGCCGAGGCCGCCGACATCGCGCAGGACGCCGACGAGCTTCTCTCCGGCGTCCTGCCCGCGGGCCGATACGCGACCGTCACCCACGTAGGCCATCCGAGCGGGCTTCTCGACGCCACCGCCGCATTGCTGGACTGGGCGGCGAAGCGCGGCCTGCGATGGGATGTGACGGAAACGCGCGACGGCGAGAAGTGGGGCTGCCGCCTTGAGCTGTACAAGACCGATCCCCGCGTGGAGCCCGACATGAACAATTGGGAGACGGAACTGGCATTCCGGCTGGCCGACTGACCCGGACCGCGGCCGTTCCGCGGGCGCCGAAGGGCTTCCAGCAGGGTCTATAACCTCACCTATACCGACGTGTCCGATGCTCAGCGCGAGCCATTCCCGGCTTCGTCCGGGGGAACGGGGATCGGCGCCAGGCCGCATGCCCCGACGCCGGTAGGAGAAGGAGATTCATGCGTACCAGGAAGTTCTTCGCGATTGCGGCTGCCGGCCTCGTCGCGTTGGCGACCGTGTTCGCCGGCCCCGCACCCGCGAACGCCACGACCTACCCGATCACCACCTGGATCAGCGTGCTGGGGCCGAACGGGTCCATCGGTCCGAAGGTGCTCGACATCAAGGACAAGTCCACGGCGAACGGGGCTCGGGCTCAGCTGTGGCAGCTGAACCGGACCGACAACCAGCTGTGGACCATCGAGCGGATAGGCACGTATGGAAACTATTACTACTACGAGTTGAAGAACAAGCTCTCCCAAAAGTGCCTCGACATGGCGACCGATGGGCCGGTGGGGAACGGCACCCGCGTGCAGCAATGGGACTGCAGACACACCGCCAACCAGCGCTGGATAGCGAGGCCGGTTCAGTCGGGGAACAACTGGGTCGAGCTCGTCAATATTGAGAGCGGGCGTTGCCTCGACGTCACGGACGTCAACTACGCCGACGGCGCGCTGCTCCAGGTCTGGAGTTGCAGCGGAGACTGGAACCAGCGCTGGAACATCTCCTAGTGGCGTGACGTGACGGCCGGGCCTGGTGAGATATCGACCCGGCCCGGCCGTTAGAAACCGAGATCGCTGAGGCCCGGGTGGTCGTCCGGGCGGCGTCCCAGCGGCCAGTGATGTTTCCGCTCGGATTCTTTGATCGGCAGGTCGTTGATGCACGCCCACCTGACGACCATGACGCCCTGCTCGTCGAACTCCCAGTTCTCGTTGCCGTAGGAGCGATACCAGTTTCCCGAGTCGTCGTGGGATTCGTACGCGAAGCGTACGGCGATGCGGTTGCCGGTGAATGCCCACAGCTCTTTGATGAGCCGGTAGTCCAGCTCTCTCGTCCATTTCCGCCGGAGAAACTCGATGATCTCGTCGCGCCCGTTGACGAACTCGGCGCGGTTGCGCCAGCGGCAGTCGACCGTGTAGCCCTGGGCGACCTTTTCCGGGTCGCGCGTGTTCCATGCGTCCTCCGCCAGACGGACCTTTTCGATGGCGGATTCTCTGGTGAACGGAGGGTACGGAGGACGGGACATCAGGCGCTCTCCCTCAGGAAGTCGAGAAGGGCGTGGTTGACCTCTTCGTGATGGGTCCACGCGATGTTGTGCGGGCCCCCCGGAATCTCCACGTATTTCACGTTCCGAATCAGCGAGGGCAGCCGCCTGCCGGTGGAGTCGATGGGCAGGATGCGGTCCTCGTCTCCCTGCACGACCAGCGTCGGCACGTCGTTCCTGGCCAGGTCGCCGCGGAAGTCGGTCAGCCACGCCTGGACACAGTCGAGCGTGCCCTTCGCCGACGCGCCCACGGCGACGTTCCAGCTCAGCTGCCACGCCTCGTTGCTGATACGGCTGCCGAGAAGCTTGTCGACGTTGTAGAAGTCGTCGAGGAACGACTTCAGGTAAGCCGGCCGATCGGCGACGATCGCCTGCTGGATGCCGTCGAACACACCCTTGTCGACGCCCTCCGGGTTGTCGTCGGTCTTCAGCAGGTACGGTGGCACCGGCGCGAGCAGGGCCGCCTTGCTCACCCTGCCGGAGCCGTGGTTGGCCAGGTATCGGGTCACCTCGCCGGTGCCCATGGAGAACCCCGTCAGCACCGTGTCACGTAGGTCGAGTTCTTCCATCAGGGCGTTCAGGTCGGCGGCGAAGGTGTCGTAGTCGTAACCCACGGCCGGTTGGCTGGAGTCGCCGAATCCCCGGCGGTCGTAGGTGATTACGCGGTATCCGGCGTCGAGCAGCACCAGGACCTGCTTCTCCCAGGAATGACCGCTCAACGGAAATCCGTGGATCAGGACGACCGGCTGCCCTTCGCCATGATCTTCGTAGTAAATCTCGATATCGCCGGAGTTTTCCGTACCGACAGTGACGTACGGCATGTGCCCCCCCCGTGGTGATCGGTCCGGCGGTTCATCCCACCTATCACCTCGCGGAAATCCCCGGTGACGGTAAGGAATGCGTCAGAACCCTCACAGTGAGCGTGTCGTCACTGGCCGCGCGACCCGGGAGCCGTCAGGACTGCAGGGCGTCGGCCACCGATTCGTAGATGGGGAAGGCGTCGTCAAGGCCGAGGACCTCCAGCAGCCGCCTCAGCGGGCCCCGGACACCGGCGAGCTTGAGATAGCCACCCGCCTCCGACGTGCGGCGGAGGAACTCCACGAGAAGCCTGACGCCCATGGAGTCGCAGAACGTGAGCTGCTCGACCTCGACGATGAGCCGCGCGTGCCCGGCCTCCATCTCCTCGGAGAGAGCTTCGCTCAACCGGCCGGCGGAGATGATGTCCAGCTCTCCCGCGAGCGTCACCACGGTGTCGGCCGCCTCCTGGCTTACCGTGACAGCGAGTCTCGTGGGCATCTCTCCATCCTCGTCCGAAGATCTGTAGAGAAGGTACACCCACCGCATCGCCGCTCGATACGCCTGGACCGTTTTCGTCCTCAGGGCAGCCGTCATCTCGGCCGTGGCGAGGGCGCGGGTGTCGCCAGCAGGCCGGAGGCGAGCGCGCGCAACGAGTCCGTGAGGCGGGCCGCCCCGCCGTTGCTCGTGATGTGCCTGACCAGGTCGGCGTCGAACATCGCGAGCAGCGTGTGCCCCAGGAACTCGGCGTCGAGATCGGGACGTGCCGCCGCCAGCAAGGCCGTCACGTGGCCGTGCCAGAGCAGGTAGATCGGGTCGGCGTACTTGTCCTCGGCACAGGCCCGCTCGTGGGCGGCCAGCAGCGCGACGTTGCGGGTCGCGAGGTCGGCCAGCGCGTCGAGGAAGGCGAGCAACCGCTCCTCCGGCGGCGCGCCCGGCCCGAGCGGCGGAGGGCCCGACGTGATGGCCTCGCGCAGCAGCACCGCGCGTTCCTCCAGCAGCGCCCGCATGAGGCCGGTGCGGTTGCCGAAGCGGCGGAAGATCGTCCCCTTCCCCACCCCGGCCTCGGCCGCGACCTTGTCGAGCGACACATGGTCGAACCCGTGCTCATCCAGGAGACGCTCGGTCACCCTCAGGATCGCCCGGCGATTACGCGTCGCGTCGGCACGTTCGGCGCGTTCCACGCGGTGCTCGCTCATGAATCCATCCGTAGACAATCGGACCATCAGTCCGTATCGTACTCGACATCCAGAGACGGACCGATGGTCCGCTTAGCATGGAAGCATGAGGAGCACATAGATGGGTGTCGGGGCACTGGTCGTCAACGCGGACGCCTCGGGAATGCGGATGGGCGAGATTCCCGACCCGGTGCCGCAGCCGTACGAGGCGCTGGTGGATGTCCGGCATGTATCGATCAACCACGGTGACCTGCGCGTCGACGTGCGCCCGCCGGGGACCGTTCTCGGCTGCGACGCCTCAGGCGTGGTCGCGCGGGCCGCGGCCGACGGCGGCGGGCCGGCCGTGGGGACGCGAGTCGTGGCCTTCTCCGTCGGCGCCTGGGCGCAACGGATCGCGGTCGCCACGAGCGACCTGGCCGAGGTGCCCGCGTCGATCGACCTGGCCGACGCCGCGGCCTTGCCGCTGGCGGGCATCACCGCCCTCCGCACGCTGCGCGCGGCCGGACCCATCCTCGGCAGGAGGGTGCTCGTCACAGGCGCCTCCGGAGGTGTCGGCCGCATGGCCGTACAGCTCGCCGCGCACGGCGGCGCCCACGTGATCGCCTCTGTCGGTACGGCGGAGCGCGGCGAGGGCCTGGCCGCGCTCGGCGCCCACGAGGTGGTCGCCGGTCTCGACGGCATAGACCAGCCGGTCGACCTGATCCTGGACCACGTGGGCGGGCCCCAGCTCGTCGCCGCCTGGAGCCTCCTCGCTCCCGGAGGCAACGTGCAGAGCATCGGATGGGCGTCCGGAGAGCCCGCCGTCTTCCCGCCGTACTCGACCTTCGCCCTCGGCGCCGCCAGGACGCTGAGCTCGTTCGGCGACGCCTCCGACGTCGGGCCCGACCTCGCCGCTCTGGTCCGGTTGGTGGCCACTGGCGCTCTCGTCGTCGAGGTCGGCTGGAGAGGCCCGTGGGACAGGGTGAACGAGGCCGCCGACGCGCTCGCCGGCCGCCGCGTGGCCGGCAAGGCTGTACTGGACGTGAGCTAGCCGCGCCGTCGCCGTACTCCCTGGGGCGTACGCGACGTGTCGCTGAGCGGCGGACGACACCCCGGACGTCCTGGGACACGATCACCACTGTGCATCCACAGGAAAGGGAGTAACGCCCATGCGCAGGGTCTACGCCGCTCTCGCCGGCCTTCTGCTGCTGTCGGTCGTCGTGCAGTTCTACTTCGCGGCGGTCGGCGCGTTCGACAAGCCGCAGGTGGACGGCTCGTTCGCACTGCACAGCGTGACCGGCACGCTCGTCATCCCGGTCCTCTCGCTGCTGGCCACCGTGGCGGCGGCGCTGTCCCGGGCGCCAGGGCGCCAGATCGCGCTCACGATCCTGCCACTGGGCCTGGTCATCGTGCAGATGCTCATCATCGCCCTCGGTGAGGCACTGGACGACAGCACCGGCAACACCACCCCGGCGTCCCTCGCCGTCCTCGGCCTGCACGCGGTCAACGGCCTGGCCATCATGGGCGTCTCCGGGTTCGTGTTCCGGGGAGCCCGCCTCCTCGCGACGACGACCGGTGACGCGCCAAGAGACGCCGCCGCCCAAGCGTCATGAGAACGGGCCTCCCGACCGTGGGGATCACGGCGGCGGTCGGCGTGACGACGGTCGGCGTGACGACGGTCGGCGTGACGACGGTCGGCGTGACGACGGTCGGCGTGACGACGGTCGGCGTGGCGGCGCTGCATGGCGACTGACCAGCTCATGGCGCTCGACCTGCTCGCCGCCGTGGTGACCACGGCGGCATGGCTGGGGGCCGGCGTCGCGGCGGCCCTCCGGCGCCCGAGACTCGCGCTCTCATTGTTCGCCGCCGCGGTGCCGGCGTCACTGGCCCGCGTGGGGAGCGTCTTCGCGCTCTCCCGCGCCGGATGGTGGTTCGCGCAGGAGAAGGTCACGGTCGCCCTGCCGCTGCTACTCGTCACCGGACTGGTCGCGACCGTGCTGGCGGGGCCCCGCCTGGCTCTGGCCGCCCGCCGCCCCAGCGAGCCTGGCTCCGCGGAATCGCCCGCCGTCGTGGTGCCGCTGCTGAGCACGGGCTACGCGGCGGCGGCCGGGCTGGTGGTCACGTTAGTGTTCGGCTACCCCGCGACGTGGAGCATGGCCCTCATCACGGTGGCCATCGTCGCGACCGCGGTCCTCGTGACCTGGCGCCCGGCGTCCGTGTGGCGGCGAACCGCCACGGCAGCGACCACCGTGACCGGCCTGATCGGCGCCGGCCTGGCATTCCTCCCCGCCGAAGCCACCGACACAGGCGGCGGCATGGGACACCCCGCCATACGCGACACGCACGGCGAGCACGAGGGACACGAGGGCCTCGGGGAGCGGGGTGGGCCGGTGGCGGTGACCTCGCTACGCGGGCCGGCCGCACCGGCTCCGGGCGGCACCATCCGCCGATACACGCTGACCGCCCGCACCGCCACCATCACTCTGTCGTCCGGGCAGCGGGTCGCGGCGTGGACCTTCAACGGCCAGGCGCCGGGGCCGCCCATTACGGCCGCTGTGGGCGATCTCGTTGAGGTGCGGCTGCGCAATGCCGACATCGGGCCGGGCGTGACGTTGCACTGGCACGGTTACGACGTGCCCTCCGGCGAGGACGGCGTCCCCGGCCTGACCCAGGAGGCGACCCTTCCCGGGCGGGAGTTCGTCTACCGGTTCCTGGCCGACCGGACCGGCACGTACTGGTACCACACCCATGAGGTCTCCGACCGCGGGGTCAGGATGGGTCTGTACGGCACGCTCGTGGTCGGGCCGCGATCGACGGGCGTGGACGTCACCGTTCCGGTGCACACTTTCGCGGGACGGCTCGTGTTCGGCGACCACGACCAGCCGATCGACCAGCGCGTGGCGCCGGGCACGCCCGTGCGGCTGCGTCTCATCAACACCGACAACACGCCACACCGGTTCACCCTCGGCGGCACGCCGTACCGGCTGGTGTCCGTGGACGGCACCGACCTCAACGGCCCAGGCGAGCTCGACCGGGTGGGGCTGCGCCTGCCCGCAGGCGGCCGATACGACCTCTCGTTCACCATGCCCCCGGCGCCCGCCGGATCCTCCGCGCCCGTCGCCGTGCTGAAGGCCGACGACCGGACCGCAGCCGTACGCTTCACCCCCACCATGGAGAGCACCTCCATCGCACCGGGTGCGGCGCGCTCGGACGAAGACACCTCGGGCTGGCCTGAGCTGGACCTCACGCGGTACGGCACGGCGGTCGCGAACGGGGACGCCATGCCGTTCAGCGCGGCGAGCCGTTTCGACCGGCGGTTCACCCTCGTGCTCGACCGGGGTCTCGCGCTGGTCGGCGGACGGCCGATGTACGCGCACACGGTCAACGGCCGGGCGTTCCCGTCCATCCCCACGCAGATGGTCTCGACTGGAGACCTGGTCCGGATGACCGTCGTGAACCGGGGGCGCGAGACCCATCCCTGGCATCTGCACGGCCATCGCGTGCTGGTGCTGGCCCGTGACGGCCGTGCTCCGAGCGGCAGCCCGCTCTGGCTGGACACCTTCGACGTACGGCCCGGCGAGGTGTGGGAGGTGGCGTTCCGCGCGACCAACCCTGGCCTGTGGATGAACCACTGCCACAACCTGAGCCACGCCGACCAGGGCATGGCCCTTCATCTGGCCTACGAGGGCGTCACCACTCCCTTCCACGGCACCCACGGAGGCTGAGCCGTGGAAGGCGATGAACACCGGAGGGCACTAATACGGCAGCCATAATGGACGAGCGGGGAGTAATGACACCGGGTTATCCGCGCATTGAGCCGGCCAGCCATCGGAATTTCGTCTAATTTAATCCAGCTTGATCCAGGTCCTTTGTTCCGCAATCATGGGCAGATGTTCGCCCCGCGAGCCGGCGGCGCTGGAGCGGCCTGGACCATTGGCGCCGATGGCCGGTCACTGGACGTGATTTTGACGATGGACGGCATGACGCGGTCCATTTCCAGCTTCGCGCGCACCGTTTCGATGGCCCTCGTCGTCGCCTGCGGCGTGACGGCGGCCGGATGCTCAAGCGAGCCCGTCAGTGTTCCGGGGCCAGACCGGACGGCGGCGAAGAATCCGGTGGAGCCGACCGGCCCGAGTCCGGCGGGGCCGTCCGGCCTGCGAGCCGAATCGCTCAAGGCTCAGCGGCACCGGCTTCAGGCCGCCAGAGCGGCGACCCGGTCCGCGCTGATCCAGGAAGTGCTGAACGCCGCTCGGCACGACGGTACGGAGCCGTCCGAAAAGATCCGCCGTCTGCTGCATCTGAAGGAGTACGAGGAGAATGACTACGGCTGACCGACGGTTGCCGGGATCCCTGCCCCCCGCTCTGCTGCTCACCGCCCTGCTGCTCACCGCCTGTGGCGGTGGCGCAGCCGTCGAAACGGACCGGCGGAACGCATCCTCTGCTCCCGCCTCAGCGGCGGCGAGCCGACCTCAGCACAGCTCCAGCCCTTCTCCGCGGCCCACCGTCAGGCCGACCCGGGTGCCCGTAGGGCCCGGCATGAAGGTGGTCACGGCCACGGACGGGCACAGCCGGATCGCGATACCGGTCACCTGGTCGCGCATGAAGATCAGCGACGACGACGTGCTCGATGTCGGCAGCGATCAGTATGTCGAGTATCTGGACGTGGCGAGCGAGGACAAGCGCCCGTACGCGTGGGACCTCGGCGCCTACGCCAAGAACATGATCAACTTCTTGAGCAAGGCATTCGACCGGGTCCGCGTGTCGAAGCCGCGCCGCGTGACCATCGGAGGCATGCCGGGGGTCCAGTACGACTTCCAGGGCGAAGTCGACGAAGGGCGCGTGGCAATGCTGTTCACCTTCGTCGAAGGCGCCGAGCACTATCACCGGATCTCAACGACGACCCCGGCCTCTCGCGCCGCGGCCAACAGCCGACGGCTGCGCGCCATAGTCGCGACCTTCCGCGAAACGGGCCGCTGAGCATCCGGATCCGGATCCGCCAAGAATCCGGGTCACACGCCCGGCGACAGGTAAAGAAAAACAGCCCTGCCATGGGGCCGTGTTAAACGCAGAGTAATTGGATAACAACTCCCGGTGAGCATCGTGTGCCGGGCTCTCTGGCCCGGATCGAGCGATGCGGACCGAAGGGAGACATCGTGACAATCGCCAAGCGGGTCGTCCCCGTGCTGACGGCCTGCGCCGCCGCGGGGTGGCTCATGGCAGCCGCCGCCCCGGCTCAGGCCGCTGCGCAGGCCACAACACGGGCTACAACACGGGCCACCACCCAAACCAGCGCCCCGGCTAAGGCCACGGCCGCCACTCATACACCCACCACGTTCGCCCCCACCGCTCTGCTCCCCACTGCCCTTCTCCCCGCCCCTCTCGCCGGGGCCCTCCAAGGAAAGGCCCCGCATGCGACGGGGATTCATGTAACGGGGATCCATGTGACGGGCGCCGCCCGGGCCGTCCCCCGCCCGATCCCTAGGGAGGCCCGGCCGACGCTGGCGTGCAGCTACCGGCTGCACCGCGTGCGGCCCTCCAGCTTCCTCAACGTGCGGAAGGGGCCGGCGCTGCGGTTCCGCCCGGTCGGCAAGCTCAGCGCGGCCGACGGCCGCTTCGCCGGATCGTGCGGGGCGCACCACGGCTGGGTCGCGGTCAAGTCCGCCAAGGGCACCCCGGGCTGGGCCTCGGCCGGCTTCCTGCGCAAGCTCCGGGCCTCTCACCCTGTGGTGACACGCCCCGCCCTCGCCTGCGCCTACCGGGTCACCAACCTGCGGACGGGCGGCTTCCTCAACGTCCGCAAGGGTCCTGGGCTGCGGTTCCGCCCGGTCGGCACCCTCAAGGCGGCCGACGGCCGCTTCGCCGGATCCTGTGGGGCGCACCACGGCTGGGTCGCGGTCAAGTCCGCCAAGGGCGACCCGGGCTGGGCCTCGGCCCACTACCTGGCGAAACAGGCCGGCTAGCGGCGCGCACAGCCCCCCGCCGACGTTCCCCGCTCCCGGCCATCCCGCCAGCCGGGGGCGGGGAACACTGGTCGAAACGGGCGGCTACTCGCCGCTGATCACGCCGCAGGCGATGCGGCTGCCGGAGTCACCGGCCTTGAGGGTCTCGGCGTCGGGACCGGCTTTGCCCTCATGGCTGTAACGCTCGGGGATGTTGGCGTAGTTGTCCGGCTTCGAGTGGATGATGACCGAGGTGCCCTCGTCCCCGGCAAGCCCGCTGACCCGGAAGCGGTCGGTCACGTAGGTGGCCTTCGCCGTACCGTCCTTGTTCACCAGGAGGTTGGGCAGGTCGCCCGAGTGCTGCGGGTGAGACCGGGCGTCCAGGTGCGGTCCAGAACTGAAGAAGGGGCTCCCGGTGGCCGGGTCGGTCGATCCGGCCTCGCAGGTCCCCTTGCTGTGGACATGGAACCCGTGGAATCCGGGTGGCAGGCCCTCTGCTCTGACGGTCACCGTGGACTTGCCGTTCCCGGCGTCCTCGACGCTGAGCGTGCCGACCTGGTTGCCTTCGGCGTCTCTGATGACGGCGCCGGCCTTGGCGTCGGACGGCGTCGGCGGCGTGTCGGCCATGGCGACCCCGGGTACGGCGGCTGCCGTTCCGAGCGTGACGGCCAGGGCCAGAGATGTCGTGCCGAGCATGAGAATCTCCCCGTGGACAAGATCCGCTGGCGTCTACGGCCAGCGTAGGCACAACGCGCGCACGCATAGGGCCAAGGCGGCGTCAAGTCTGGGCGTCCCCCATGCCGTCTATCCCAGATCGGGGTGGGGCACGTACCGGTCCAGCCGTACGAGACTGTCGTCGCTCGTCATGAAGGTGTCCATGTCGGTGATGCGCCAGCCCGCCGCGAGAAGCGCGGGCAGGAGCGGGTGCGCTCCAGGCACCGCCATGCGGACGACGTCCACCTCCGGATGCGCGGCGCAGGCTCCGAGGACCGCCGCGACGCAGTCCGGTGGAGTCACGCCGCCCGCCGGTCCCACCACCAGTTCGCCGCCGGCCAGCCGGGCGAACGCGTACCCGCCACCGATGACTCCGCACGTCACGCCGGGCAGCCCGGCATACCAGGCGAGAGTGGCGGAACGGTCGCCGCCGGAGACCTCCGCGTCCAGTTTCCCCGCCTCGCCTGCCTTCCCCGCCTTCCCGGCCGGGCGGGCGCCGGCGCGCTCCGCCTGCTCGCCGTACGCCACGGGCCGGTCCAGCGACCTCGGCGAACCGGTCAGATAGAGCAGCGGGCATCTCGGCCGCATGCCGCGCCTCACGTAGAGGGCCATCGCCCTCGGGTCGGCCGACGCGAAGGTGACGAGGGGCGCCCCATGCGGGAGCAGCTCGTCGAGGAGCATCCGGCCGATGCCGGACGACTGGTGCTCCGGCAGGACGAACAGGTCTCCCAGGTGGGTCACCGACCCCCGGCGCAGGGTCCCGCCGTAACCGACGACCCCCGCATGCCCGTCGGAACCCACGAGGAGGTCGCCGAACGTCCGCTCCGCGTCCAGGAAGTCGGGCGTGCCCGGCCACTTGCCCAGGAGGTCGAAGTGCGACGCGACGGCGCGTACGGCCGGCATGTCCGCGTCCAGGGCGGCACGCGTGATCGGATCAGGCACGACGATCTCCTCGGAGAAACGGGCGTTTCCTCACCCCACGTGGACATGCGGGCGGCGCTCGCGGTCGGGCTCGGCCTGCCGCAGGACCTCGCGGGTCATCGCGGGCACGTCGCCGCCGCCGAAGAGGAGGTAGCGAAGCATGGCGACGATGGGGTTGCCCTCGGCCCAGTGGAAGTAGATGTGGGGCACCCTACCGGTGCGGTCGCGGAGGTAGAGCAGCAGAGCGGCGAGCGCGTTCGGGACCGTCGAACTCTCGATCCGGAGGATGCGGTGGCCATACCGCTCCTCGCCCTCGACGCGGAGCTCGGTCTCGAACTCCGAGGCGTCGGGCACGGTCACCTCCACGAACATGAGCGGCTCGGATGTCCGCAGCCGGTGGGTCAGCCACATCTCGCGCAGCTTGTGGTTGTACTCGGCCTGGTCGCGGGCCTCGGGTTCGTTGGCGATGAGGTGGATCTCCCCGGCGGCCTCGTTGATGGACTCCTCGGCCAGGGAATCCAGATGGACATTTGTGACGCGCAGCTCGGTCGACCTGGTCGCCCGGGAGATCAGCGAGGTCCCGACGATGGCCACGATGAAGAAGGACGCGATCTTCACGCCCTCGGGCCGCTCGATGACGTTGGCGACCAGCGTGTAGGCGAGCACAGCGGAGATCGTGACGAACGCGGCCACCAGCCTCCGCCGCCCGCGCCGATGAGCCGAGATGGTCACCGCGACGGCCGCCGACAGAATCAGCACGAGCACGCCGGTGGCGTACGCCCCGCCCTGCGCCTGCACGCTCGCCCTGAAGATGATCGTGATGGCGAAGGCGATCAGGGTGAACACCAGCACCAGAGGCCGTACGGCCCGGGTCCAGTCGGGGGCCATGCCGTACCGGGGAAGGTAGCGCGGGACGAGGTTGAGCAGCCCCGCCATCGCCGAGGCCCCGGCGAACCAGAGGATCGTGATCGTGCTGACGTCGTACAGCGTGCCGAACCAGTCGCCCAGGTAGCCGTGGGCGAGGTAGGCCAGGGCCCGCCCGTTGGCCTTGCCGCCCTCCTGGAACTCCTTTTCCGGGATGAGCACGGCCGTGACGACGCTGCTCAGGATCAGGAAGACGCTCATGATCGCCGCAGCGGTGGTGAGCAGGCGCTTGGCGCCCCTGATCCTCGCCTCCAGATCCCCCTTCACCAGCGGCAGCACCGCCACGCCCGTCTCGAACCCGGACAGGCCGAGCGCGAGCTTGGGCATGACGAGCAGGGAGAAGCCGACCATGGTCAGCGGGCCGTCGTGCCGCGACAGCAGGGCGTGCTCCCAGCCGGCGAGCAGTGCCGGGTGCTCCATGACGTGGAGCAGCGCCGTCGCGACCACCACCGCGTTGAGCGCGAGATAGACGGCTACCAGCAGTACGGCGATGCCGATCGCCTCGCCGAAGCCCACGAGGAACACCGCCCCGAGCAATCCGAGAAGCACCAGCGTCACGCCTATCTGGTGCCCTTGGAGCCATCCCGGGGCGAAGGGGTTCTCCAGGGCGTGAGCCGTCGCGTCGGCGGCGGACAGGGTCATCGTGATGACGAAGTCCGTGGCCGCGAACCCGAGCAGGACCAGCACGAACAGCTTCCCCCACCAATGCGGCGCGAGCCGTTCCAGCATCGCGATGGAGCCCTGCCCGTGCGGGCTCTCGACGGCCACCCGCCGGTAGACGGGCAGCGCGCCGAACAGCGTCAGCATGACGAGGAACAGTGTGGCGACCGGCGACAGGGCGCCCGCCGCGAGCGCGGCGATGCCCGGCTGGTAGCCGAGCGTGGAGAAGTAGTCGACGCCCGTGAGGCACATGACCTGCCACCACGGGTGCCGCCCGTGCGGTTCCTCCGGCCCATAGGGGCTCTGCACCTTCAGATCCGCGTGCTGGAGCCCCTCCAGAAGCCAGGAGCGCACCCCATCCCCGGCCCCCACACTCCGCACCTTACGAGCTGCCCTCGGCCCCGTTCGTCAAGGACACGTATGCGGTTGACCAGAAGCCGCTAGCTCACCGCGGCGGGGCGCTTGCCGTACGCGTGCTTGACCAGCGCGATCAGCACCTCCTTGCCCGAATCCCGCTTCCGCGCGTCGCAGAGCAGGACGGGGACGTCCGGGCCGAGGTTGAGCGCGAGCTTCACCTCGTCGAGCTGGAACATCGGAGCGCCCTCGAAGCAGTTGACCGCCACGATGAACGGCGTGCCGCGCCGCTCGAAGTAGTCGACCGAGGGGAAGCAGTCGGCCAGCCGCCGCGTGTCGGCGAGCACGACCGCGCCGAGCGCCCCTCGCGCGAGCTCGTCCCACACGAACCAGAACCGCTCCTGCCCCGGCGTGCCGAACAGGTACAGCACGAAGTCGTCGCCGATGCTGATGCGGCCGAAGTCCATCGCCACCGTGGTGGTGGACTTCGCCTCCACGCCGGACAGGTCGTCGACGCCGACGCTGCGGTCGGTGAGCGTCTCCTCCGTGCGCAGGGGCCTGATCTCGGAGACCGCGCCGACCATGGTGGTCTTGCCCACGCCGAACCCGCCGGCGATCAGAAGCTTGACCGCCGTGGGCATCTTCGGGGTGGGCTTCTTCGGCACGTCAGAGCGCCCGGAGACCATCGAGCACCGCCCTGTACATTCTCTCGTCCAGCACGTCCACCTCCGGTTGGGGCTCCTGCACGGCGACGAACCCGCGGTCGAACAGGTCGCCGAGCAGGACTCGGACGATCCCGGCCGGGAGGTCCATGTGGGCGGCGATCTCCGCCACCGACAGCGGCCTCCGGCACAGTCGCACGATGGCCTGGTGCTCCGGATCGAGGCCGATCTCGGCGCCGGTCGTGGGCCGGATCGTCACGGCGAGCGTGATGAGGTCGAACCGGTCCTGGGCCTCGGTGCGGCCACGCGCGATCACGTACGGCCGGACGGTCGGCGCGTCGAGAAGCCGCTCCTCGTCCGGGCTCCAGTCGCCGTTCCAGTCGTTCATCGCTCAGCCCCGCCGCCGACGGCACGGGCGGGGGATGTGAGGTACGGACCCACGCGGACGACCAGCATCGCCATCTCGTAGGCGACGAGGCCCACGTCTCCGTCGCCGGCGCACAGCACGGCCAGGCAGGCCCCCTGCCCCGCCACGGTCACGAGCAGGTAGGCCGACTTCATCTCGACGATCGTCTGCCGTACGGTGCCGCCCCCGAACCGGTCGCCGACTCCCCTGGCGAGGCTCTGCAGCCCGGAGGCGACGGCGGACAGGTGCTCGGCGTCGTCCGTGCGCAGGTCTCGCGAGGAGGCCAGGAGGAGGCCGTCCGTCGAGAGGACGACCCCGTGCTCGACCTCCCGCACGCGCGTGACGAGGTCGTCGAGCAACCAGGCCAGGTCGGCGGAAGTGCTCGTCCTCTGCGTCACCGGGTGTTCTCTCCTTCGCCAAGCAGCCTCGCCGCTTCGGACCTGCCCCGCCTGGTTCCCGTCTGAAACGACCCCATGATCTTACGGATGTCGTCGGGCGTGCGCTCGTCTTCGTCGTCATCGGCCGATGCCGGCTGCTCCTCGGCGAGCGACGGCGCCAGGCTCGCCTGCGGCACCCGGAAGGGCAGGCCGGAAGGCGTGAACGACGCGGGCGGCGCGGATCTCGCCGGCTCACGGGCCGGTGGGGCGAGCATCCCGGGCCCGGCCGAAGCCTCGGGCACGGCCGGAGCCTCGGGCACGAGCCGCGCCTCAGGCTCGGCGGGCGCCTCGGGCGCGCCGACAAGAGCGATCTTTCGCACGTTCTCCTCCTCCTGGTCGGGAAGGGCCTCCGCGTTGTCGATCACCACCTCGCGCGGCAGCAGGACCACTGCCGTCGTGCCCCCGTACGGCGACGCCTTGAGCGACACCCGGATCTCGTGCCGCTCGGCCAGCCGGCTCACCACGTACAGGCCGAGCCGTGCCGTACTGGACAGGTTGAACTCCGGGGGGTCGGCGATCCGCTCGTTGGTCGCGGCCAGGTCCTCGGGGCTCATCCCGAGGCCTCGGTCCTCGATCTCCAGCGCGTAACCGCTGGCCACCTGCTGCCCGCCGACCTGGACCATGGTGTACGGCGGGGAGAACGACACCGCGTTCTCGATGAGCTCGGCCAGCAGGTGGATGACGTCGCCCACGGCGCGGCCGGTCAGCCCGACCTGCCCCATGGGAAGCACGGTGACGCGGGTGTAGTCCTCGACCTCGGCGAGCGCGCCGCGCACCACGTCGACCATCGGGACCGAGCGCCGCCACGCCCGCGCGGGCGACGCGCCGGACAGCACGATGAGGTTCTCCGCGTTGCGCCGCATCCGGGTGGCGAGGTGGTCGATGCGGAACAGGTCCTTGAGCTCGGCCGGGTCCGTCTCGCGCCGCTCCATGACGTCGAGGAGCGTGAGCTGCCGGTGGACGAGCGACTGCGTGCGCCGGGCGAGGCTGAGCAGGATGTCGCGGATGCTCTGCCGGAGCTGGGCCTCCTCGACGGCCGTCCGGATCGCGGTCTGCTGGACCGCGTTGAAGGCGGCGCCCACCTGGCCGATGACGTCGCCGCCGAACTCCAGCGGTGGGGCCTCCACCTCGACGTCGACCTTCTCGCCCTGGGCGAGCCGGGCCACGACGCGAGGCAGGCGGTCGTTGGCCAACTCGAGCGCGGCCGTACGCAGCTTCTCAAGCTCGCGGACCAGGGCCCTGGCGGTCGTAATGGACAGGATGATCGACGCGATGACCGCGACCAGTCCGAGCACGCCGGCGAGCACGAGACGGGCGATGACGCCGACGGCGACCGGGATCGCTCGCTGGACCAGCCCGTCGCCCGCGTCCAGGACGACCTTCTGCAGTCCCGCCAGAGCCGGCTCGGCGGCGGCCCGCCACTGGGCGTCCGTGACCAGGGGCATGCGACCGGCCTGCCTGCTCTGGGAGAGCAGGTCCTCCATGTTCCGCACACTGGTGACCGTCCGTGACTTCGTCCACTGCTCGAACGCGGGACGGTCGGGCTCGGGCAGATCGGCGGCGGCCCGGGAAAGCACGTATCGCTGGACGCCCACAGCCTGGGCGAACTCCTGGTGCTCGGCCTCGGTGAACCGCCCGGACGCGAAGACTCCGGCGAGCAGCGCGTCCTCGCGGGAGAGGAGCTCACGGGCCCGGCTCAGGGTCGTCAGCGTGCGGCCGTCCTTGGCCAACGTGGCGTCGTCCAGGGAGGACACCGAGTCGTACACCCGGTAGAAGGACTCGATGACGTCGGTGAAAGCCGCCTCGGCCTTGACCCGGTCCATGTGGCCGCTGTCGATGGCGTCCCGGGTGGCGGGCAGGCTTTCCAGCCGCCGGATCGTGTCGCCGAGGCGTGCCAGCAGCCCCGGGCTCGCCGCGAATCGGACGCTGTCACTCTTGGCGGACTTCACGAAGGCGGCGACCGTCGCGTCGGTGCGCGCCCGCTGGTCGTCGAGCTCCTTACGGGACAGGCGGGCGATGTCTCCCAGCCGGACCAGGGACAGCCGGCGCTCATGCTGGAGCTCCACCAGCAGTGGCTCGCTGGGCTGGGCCACGCCGCTGTCGATGGTGGTGGCCCAGACGAGATTTATGCCCTCCCGGAGTGTGACCCAGGCCGCGAACGCCCACAGCGCTGTGAGGGACACCAGCAAAGCCGCGACCTTGGTCCGCACACGCGAATTCCGGAAGCGCATAGACACCCACCCAGCGAAAAGTCAGAAGACCGTAACGGCGCGTTCTTTGGCGATTAACAATTGCTTGTCTCTAGGGCGACGTGCATCGCGCTCAGCACAAAAATAGCCGCGCCATATCTCGACATCCCGGACACCCTAGCAAAGGCCGAGAAACCCGCTCAACCCCACAATATGCGCCAGGAGAAATGTCAAATCTAAGACACTTTACTACAGTTTATGCCTGCATGATCATACTTGACCGATGTAGTCGACTACAAGTCGGCTCTCCTGTGCGAGGTGGAGCGCGGCCAGGACGGCCGCCCTGACGACGGCCATCGGCAGGTAGAGGTCCTTGTCATGCCAGAGGGCAGGGCCGTCCGCCCCACCGGCCGACCGGAGGAGGTATCGGTAGCCCCGTGCCGCCGCGTCCCTCCCCCGTTCGGCGAGCTCTCCCCCGGGCTCTCCTGCCAGGAGCAGGAGTTGCACGGCGTACGCGGTCTCCTCCGCCGTGCCGGTCCACCGGCCCCAGGAACCGTCCTCGCGCTGGGTCTCCAGCACCCACCGGACGGCCTTCCGTACGGCCGGCTCGGAGGCGGGGCCTCCGAACTCGCGCAGTGCGAGCGCGCAGGAAACGGTGGCGTAGTAGGGGGACGCGTGCCACCGGTCCTCCCAGCTCCCGTCGGCCCGCTGCCGGTCGCGAAGCCAGGCCGACAGCATGCCGATCGCGGGCGCGTAACGCGCGAAGGCGGTGGGCCTGGCCGCCACGTACTGGCCGAACGCGTCGAGCACGTGGGCGTTCACGCTGACGGAGGAGCCCTGCTCCCCCTGCCAGGTGCAGAAATGCGTCGGCGTCCGGTAGGCCCAGAGGCTGTCGGGCTCCTGGGGCATGCCGAGCAGAGACAGGGCGTACAGGGCGACGGAGGTGCTGTCGGCGTCCGCGGGCAGCCCCGCCCCCGCCGGCGTGCCGGACGGGCCGATCGCCGCCCGGAGGTCGGCCAGCATCTCCGGCGGCACGTCGAAGGCGATCCCGGCGCGGGCCAGCAGGCTCAGCACCCATCCGCGTTCGAAGACCGTGATGGGCAGGCCCACGGGGACCGGGCCCCCGTGCCGCAATGCCACCGCCTCCAGATGGCGCCGGGCGGGATGGCCCGGGTCGGGCGGCGTGCCGTGACCGAGCCACGCCGCCGTCGCCGCCGGTGAGGCCCCCACAGTCCCGATCGGTGTCGGGCTCACGGCGGGACAACCCACCGCCGACTCGCCCGCGACCTCCAGGGCGTGCAGGAGCTTCTCGGGCAGGACGGCGCCGGATGCCACCCGCTGCCTGATCGCGGCGAGCGGCGCGTCGCTCATCCCCGAGGGCAGCCGCAGGGGTTCCCGCGCGCCTGGTTCCAACCGGGGCAGGCTGCCGACATGCGCGTTGATCAGTGCGACGAGCGCCGGGACGATGATCTCGATCGCGGGCGTGTCCGGAAGGGCCGGCCCCGGCGTCTCATCCAGCCAGCGGGACAGCACGCGCAGCCCCCTGGCGGCCGACTCCGTCAAGACCGCGGGGTCGATGTCGGAGTCGCCGCGCAGGAGGGCCGACAGCATCGCCTCCGTCGCGCTGAGGGTCGGCACCAGGCCATACCCGTCCAGCTCCCCCCATGAGCCGTCCGGCCGCTGCGTCCCGAGTAGGTAGCTCACCCGGTCGTTGTGGCCGACCAGCCAGGGAGCCAGCGTCACCAGCCGCCCGGTCTCGTAGACGGACGGCGACACCTGGCCCCAGGGCCGGGACATCAGCTCCCACATCAGCTCGCCGGCCGCCGAAGCCACATCCACGGGTTCGTCTACGGAAAGGTCACTCACGTGCACCGCTCGCCCCAGTAGTCCACAAGCCCGTAGAAGCCCGTGTTGAATCCGATCTGCCGCTCCAGGTAGGCGGCGGTGCGCGGGCTGCCGGCCCGTACGGGGTCGATGAGCGCGCGGCAGCGGGCGACCAGTTCGGCCATCCGTCCCGTCACCTCGGTACGGCTCACGCCGAGCGTGAGCACGTTGAGGTCGCCCCATTCGAGCTCCCGGCCGTGGGTGGCCATGTCGTTGAGAAGACGCAGGTAACGCTGCACCTCTCCGCTGATCTCCCGCAGCTCCCCGAGGTGTCCGGCCGTCCACGCGTCGCCGGTGGCGATCCAGTGGGAGACGTTGACGAACGACGACCCACAGCTGTCGGCGTTGCCGAGGTAGTCGTCGAACGTGACCGTCGTCGCCTCGCTCCGCCACCGCCACTCCCGCGCCATGGCGAGGAGCATCCGCCGGACCTGGTCGGCCCAGATCTGGCGGAGGACCGGAAATGAGGGGACGGCGGCCAGCTCGTCACGGATGTCCGCGAGGAACCGGGTGATCCCGGCCTCACCAACCGGCGGGTCGCCGTCGGCGACGGCGAGGCAGTCATGGACGAGCGCGTCCACTTCCCCGGCCGACGTCGCCACGGCGTCCACCAGCCAGTCGACGGCGAAGACCCACAGCGCCGCCCGGTTGACCACACGGAGTTGCGCGGCGGTCGCCCACGGGGAGCCGAACGCGCCGACGAGCGAGAGCCCGCTGAAGAAGCCGGCGTCGAACGGCTCGGGCGGGAACAGCTCGCCGTACGTCTCGGCGCACCGCATGAGGTCGCGCTGGGACCGCGCGGCGAGCGCGCACGTCCTGCCCAGATCCGAGGCGACCGCGAGCTCGCCCGTGCCGATCAGGGAGCCGATCAGGGAGCCGGTCAAGGGGCCGATGAGGTGCGCGGTCATGCCCTGCCACGCTCGACGAGCGTCATTTGGACGTCCCGGTTGGGGCGCAGCGAGGAGGCCAGCCGGGGCAGCACCGGGCCCGAGGTCTTGAGCACCGGCCGGAACCGGCTCAGGATGCCTCCGACGAGAAGCAACGCCTCCAGCATGAAAAGGTGCTGCCCCAGGCACTGGTGCGGGCCGCCCAGGAACGGGAAGTAGGCGTATCGATGCCTGCGCTGCGCGTTCTCAGGAGCGAAGCGCTCGGGGTCGAAGACGAGCGGGCGGTCCCAAAACTCCTCCAGCCGGTGGGTGAGGTAGGGACTGAGCATCACCGTGGATCCGGCCTCCACCGTGACCGCTCCGATGGTCTCCGTCCGCAGCGCCTTCCGCGGGAGGATCCAGCCGGGCGGGTACAGGCGCAGGAGTTCGCTCAGGAACATTCCGAGATAGCGCAGCCCGGGCAGGTGCGCCGGACGGATCGGATCCGTCCCGACCACGTCGTCGATCTCCTCGTACACCCGCGCCGCCAGGTCCGGGTTGGCGTCGAGGGCCACCCACATCCAGGTAAGGGCAGTGGCGGACGTCTCCGTGGAGGCGCCGTGCATGGCGACGAGGTCGTCGCGAATCCGCCGGTCGCCGGCTTCCCCGATGTCATCCCGGCGCGCGCGGCAGAGGGCGGCCACGATGTCACGGTCGTCGTCGAGCCTGAGACGGCCCTCGCGAACCCGCGGGTACACCACATCGTCGATCGTTTCGATGGACCGCCGGAACGCCCTGTCTCCGGGCAGCGGGACACTGCGGGGGACGAAGGGCAGGACCAGGCGCATCGAGGTCGCCGTGACGGCGGTGTCGTACGCCGGGATGAGACGCGCGATGTCCTCGGCGGAGATCTTGTCGCCGAAGAAGAGCCGCACGATCGTCGGATGAACGATTTGGGCCACTCCCTTGACGATGTCGAAGGGCTCCCCCGGCCGCACGGTGACGTCGATCTGTTCGGCGATGATGTCCGCCATGCGCTCGGCCAGCGAGTTCACGTACTTCGTCGTGAACAGCGGTTGCACGATCCGGCGGCTCTCCTGCCAGGTCTCCCCGTCGGACAGGATGCCGCCGCCCAGGAGGGGGACCAGCGGATCCCAGAACATGCCCTCGCGCACGTAGTTGGGCTGGCTGGTCTTCAGAACATGCCGCACATGGTCTGGATGGGTCACCAGGTAGGGGCGGAAGGGGCCCATGGTGAGCCGGACGATCTCGCCGCGGGCCTCCCTTCCCACCTCCTCGAAGGCCTTGAGTGGGTCTCGCATGCGTCTGGCCAGGAGGCGGTAGAAGGGAAGGCTTCGGGCGTCGCGCGCCGGTTCCGCATCAAGATCAACAGACATGCTTCGACTTGGCTCCCCACCTGAAGATCACGTCGTTCGCGAAGTATCACATGATCAATCCCATTGATCAAGAATGAAGGCAAGTGACACTTTTATGGCGATATGGGGCATGGACCAGCCTTTGGCCGGTTTGGGAGGTAAGTGCCGTCTGTGACGCAAGTAATCGCCCATGCCGGGCGCACACAGCAAAAGGGGCCGGACCGTAAGGTCCGGCCCCTTCTCTGAGGCTCGTTACGCGGGCCGGGTGATCAGGATCGCGAGGCCGACAAGGACGACGACCGGGATCAGCCACACCACGACCTCGCCGAGGAACTCCTTGTACATGACCTCGTCCTCCGGGTGACGCGCGAAAAGTGGACCGCATGCAGCATATTCGCTGGCGCGGCCCCATGGAACCGCGTGCCAGGATCGGGCAATGCGGTACATCATCATCGGCGCCGGGGCCATCGGCGGAACGATCGGCGGGCGGCTCTTCCAGAGCGGCCACGACGTCCTCCTCGTGGCCCGGGGCGCCCACTACGAGACCCTGCGCGACAACGGGCTCCGGCTGATCACCCCCGGCGGCGACACCACGATGCCGATCCCCGCCACCGACCGGCCCGTACGGCTCGGCGACGACGACGTGCTCGTCCTCGCGACCAAGACCCAGGACACGGCCGCGGCCCTCGACGCGTGGGCGGGCGCCGAGCACCTGCCCCTCGTGTGCGCGCAGAACGCGGTGGAGAACGAGCGGGTCGCGCTCCGCAGGTTCGGCCGCGTCTACGGCATGTGCCTGTGGCTCCCCGCCCTCCACCTCGAACCGGGAACCGTCGCGTCGTACGGCACGCCCCTGTCCGGCATGCTGCCGGTCGGGCGCTATCCCCAGGGTGTGGACGAGCTGTCCGAGCGGCTCGCCTCCGACCTCGCCGAGAGCTCCTTCTCCAGCTTCGCCGTACCGGACATCATGCGCTGGAAGTACGCCAAGCTGCTCGGCAACCTCGGCAACGCCGTGGAGGCGATGTGCGGCCACGCCGACGGCTGGCAGCCGATCATCCGGCAGGTCTACGCCGAGGGCACCGCCGTGCTGAAGGCCGCCGGCATCCCGTACGCCTCCCGCGAGGAGGAGCAGGCGAAGCGGGGCGACTCGGTCGAGATGGCGGCCATCGACGGCGTCCCGCGGCCCGGCGGCTCCTCGTGGCAAAGCCTCGCCAAGGGCAGCGGATCAATCGAGGCCGACTATCTCAACGGCGAGATCGTGCTGCTCGGCCGCCTCCACGGCGTGCCCACCCCGGCGAACCTCGTCCTCCAGCGGGAGGCCAACCGGTTCGCCCGCGAGCGCCGCGCCCCCGGGTCCCTGGACATCGAAACCCTGGCGGAGCTGATCACGGCTGAAAGCGGTAGCCCATCCCCGGCTCGGTGAGCAGGTGCGCCGGGTGGCCCGGGTCGGCCTCCAGCTTGCGGCGGAGCTGGGCCATGTACTGCCGGAGGTAGTGGCTCTCCTTGAGGTAGGCCGGGCCCCACACCTCGGTGAGGAGCTGCCGCTGGGTGATCAGCTTGCCTGGGTTGCGCAGGAGGATCTCCAGCAGGTGCCATTCGGTGGGCGTCAGCCGTACGCCGCTGGAGACGGTCTTTCGGGACAGGTCCACCTCCAGGTCGCCGAGGCGGACCATGGGCTCCTCCGCCTCGTGGGCCCCCATGCGCCGGGTCACCGCCCGGATGCGGGCCAGCAACTCGTCGACGCCGAACGGCTTGGTCACGTAGTCGTCGGCGCCCGCGTCGAGCGCGTCGACCTTGTCTGCGCTCCCGGCCCGGCCGGACAGCACGATGATCGGCACGCTGGTCCAGCCGCGCAGCCCGTGGATGACGTCGACGCCGTCGATGTCCGGGAGGCCCAGGTCGAGGATCACCAGGTCGGGGTGCCAGTCCGCGGCCTGGCGCAGGGCGGCTCCCCCGTCGGCGGCGACCTCGACCTCGTAGTGACGCGCCGCCAGGTTGATGCGGAGCGCGCGCAGGAGTTGCGGCTCGTCATCGACGACGAGGATGCGGGTCACGAGTTCAAGGTTACGACCCGAGGGTAACCCGGTGATCGGCTAAGGTGCTGTGCGCGATCCCCAGGAGGGCGACATGAGCGAATACGCGGCGACATTTGACCTTATCGACGCCGACAAGGACGGGCGGATCTCCGCCGAGGAGCTGGTGCGGCTGATGGACGTGCTCGGTAAGCCGATCACGGTCGAGGGCGCCCAGGGCGCCATCACCAAGGTCGACACCGACGGGGACGGCCTGATCGACCTGGCCGAGTTCGGCGCCTGGCTTGAGAAGAGCTAAAAGCCGACCTCTTGCACCACCTGTCTGATAGGTCACTATGAGGCGGGAGGCAGCATGGCCACGAAAGCGGACAGGGACCTCTGGTGCGCGGTGCCCACGGGCGTCGCGAAGCTTCTGCGCCCCCGCATGGGCGACGTCGCGGACCGCATGATCCAGGAGATCCAGCGGCGGGTGCCCGAATACGCCCGCCCGGCCGACGAGGTCTACATCAAGGTCCTCCGGCTGTCCGTGGAGGAGGCGCTCCAGGGGTTCCTCGACCGCATCGAGAGCCCGAAGGACCCGTGGGACCCCGAGGTCTTCCGTACGATCGGCCGCGGGGAGGCCGCCGAGGGCCGCGACCTGGAGCCCTTCCAGACCGCCATGCGGCTCGGCGCGCGGGTGGCCTGGCGGCAGCTCACGGAGCAGTCGGGGCAACTCGGCCTCGACCCGCAGAACCTGTACGACCTGGGCGAGGCGATCTTCATTTACCTCGACCAGCTCGCCGACGCGGCGGCCGAGGGGTTCGCCGAGGCGCGGGCGCGCGCCGCCGGCGAGATGGAGCGGCGCCGCCACCGCCTGCTCGACCTGCTGATCAGCCAGCCTCCCGCCTCCCCCGAGGCCATCGCCGACCTGGCGAAGGCGGCCGGGTGGCGGCTGCCCAAGACCGTCGCGGGAGTGGCGCTGGAGGAGCGCGACGGCGGCTACCTCCCCCTGTCGCTGCCCCTGTCGCTGCCCCTGTCACTGCCTCCGGACGTCCTGTCCGGGCTCGACCGGCGGATCCCGTGCCTGGTCGTCCCCGACCCCTCCGGCCCCGGGCAGGCCCGGATGCTGGAGACGGGCCTGCGCGGCCGGCGCGCCGCCGTCGGGCCGCCCGTGCCGCTGGCGGCCGCCGCGACCTCGCTGCGGTGGGCGCGCGAGGCCCTTGAGCTGGGCGAGCGCGGCATCCTCTCCGCGAAGGGAGTGCTGCGCTGCGCCGACCACATGGCCACGCTCGTCGTGTTCCAGGACGAGGAGCTGGTCGCCGCGCTGGCGGAGGCGCGGCTCGCGCCCCTCGCCCATCTGCGGCCGAGCCAGCAGGACCGGCTCGCCGAGACCCTGCTCGCCTGGATCCGCCACGGCCGGGGCGTCGCCGAGGTCGCGGCCCGGCTGCACGTGCATCCGCAGACCGTCCGCTACCGGCTCCGCCAGCTCGAAGAGCTCTACGGCGACCAGCTCGGCGACCCGGACGTCCGGTTCGAGCTGGAGATCGCGCTCCGCGCCCGCGAGGCCCTCACCCGTCAGCCGGGTCAGCCGCCGGACGGGGCGGTCTGACCGCTCGTCCTGAGCCCGCGCGCCGCCGTCCGCTCGTGCAGGCCGAACCTCGCCTCGGGCTCCCGCACGCCGTCGAGAATGTCCGCGACGTGCTCGGCCAGGGCCGGGGCGTGCTTGAAACCGTGCCCTGAGTCGCCGCCGAGCAGCCAGACGCCGTCCGCCGCCTCCGCGATGATCCACTCGGCGTCCTCGGTCAGCGTGTACTGGCAGACCTGGCTGAAGACGACCGGCGCGCCCACGAGCGAGGGGAACCGCCGCCTCAGGTAGTCGCGCGCCAGTTCCTCGCTGCGCGGCAGCACCTGGCGGCTCCCCGTCTCCACGTCGTACGGCTCGCCCTCGGCGTCACTGGTGACCTTCATGCCCATCCCGTCGAGATCGCCGTGGCCGTACGCCGAGAGCTCGTAGTCACAGAACGCGGGCAGCGGCGGCGACGTCCAGTCCCGTGGCACGCCGAAGTGCAGGGTGTCCTGCCGGGTCACCTCGAGCTTCACGTCGAACAGGCCGGGCAGCCACGCCCCGCACGCCCACACGACCCGGTCCGCCGTCAGCACCTCGCCGTCGGCCACCACACCGGTCCCCTTCTCGTACGGCTCGGCCCTGGCGCGGACGAACGTGACGCCGGCGGCGCGGGCGAGCCGCGCGGTCACCTGGGTGGCGCGGCGGGCCCGCAGCACCCCGGCGTTCGGCTCCCAGAGCACGAACGCGAGGTCGTCGCCGCCGAACCCGGGGAAGCGGCGTCCCGCCTCCTCCGGATCGAGCAGCTCATGCGGGATGTCCAGATTTTTCAGGACCTGGGCGCTCACGCTCTCCCAGCCGTCCTGGCGCTGGGCGAACCACATCATCCCGGTCTCGGTGTAGAGCTCCTCGCCGGCCCGCTCGCCGAGCCGCCGCCAGCCCTCCCGCGCCCGCCAGGCCATGCGGGCGTACCAGCCGTCCGAGCCGTGCGAGCAGCGCAGGAGCCGCGTCTCCCCCGCGCTCGCCTGGCGCACGTGACCCGGCGCGTACTGCTCGACGACCGTCACCCGCCAGCCCGTCTCGGCCAGCCTCAGCGCCAGCGACGTCCCCCAGATGCCCGCCCCGACCACGATCACCGACTTCATGCGTCCCATTCTGGCGATAATCGGTTACATGATGGCGGCCGAGTCGGCGCAGACCCTTGAGCGGGGGTTACGGCTCCTGCGGTTGCTGGCGGACGGCCACCGGGGGCGCACGCCCACCGAGCTGGCCCACGAGCTGGGCCTCAGCCGCCCGGCCGTCTACCGGCTGATCACGACGCTGCAGAACGAGGGGTTCGTCCGGCGGGACGCCGACGGGCGGGTCCATCTCGGCTTCGGCGTGCTCGTGCTGGCCCAGGCCGTACAGCCCCTGCTGCGGGCGGCGGCGCTGCCCGCGCTGCGCGCGCTGGCGGAGCGGGCGGGGGCGACGGCGCACCTGACCGTGGCGGAGGGCGACGACGGGCTGGCCGTGGCCGTGGTCGAGCCGTCGTGGACCGACTTCCACGTGGCCTACCGCGAGGGGTCGCGGCATCCGCTGACGCGAGGCGCGGCCGGGCTGGCGGTGCTCGCGCTCCGCTCCGGAGAGGGCCGGCCGTCCCTCCACCAGAGCAGGGACCAGCTCCAGGAGGGCGCCCGCGGCATCGCCGCGCCGATCCGGGGGCTGCCCTGGCTGGAGGCGTCGGTGGGGGTGGTGTCGTTCAGCGACCTCGACGTGGAGTCCGTGGGCCCGCTCGTGCTCGACGCCGCCGAGGAGCTGGCCCTAGCGCTCGCTCACCCGAAACACCCGCAAATCAACCCATAGGCAATGGTTTGACATCCGGGCCCCATTGGCGGATCGTCGTACGTATAGAGGACGCTAGCGTCCGATATTCGGACAGCTCCTCTGGCAGAGATTCGGACATGGAGGGGTCGCCATGCCGTACTACCGCGTCGTCGGCCAGGTGCCGGGCAAGCGCCACGTCCAGTTCCGGCAGCCTGACGGCCGCCTCTACCAGGAGGAACTGATGGGCGAGGAGGGCTTCTCGTCCGACTCGTCGCTCCTCTACCACCGCCACGCCCCGACCGCGATCGTCAAGGCCGAGGCCGTGGACGTGGGCGCTTCCGGGCTCACGCCCAACCTGCCGCTCTCGCCACGCCACTTCCGCACCCAGGACCTGCCGCCGGGCGGCGACCTGGTCTCCGGCCGTTCGCTGCTGGCGGGCAACGCCGACGTCCGGATCTCGTACGCCGCGGCGGACCGCCCCAGCGAGCTCTACCGCGACTCGATGGGCGACGAGTGCGTCTACATCGCCAGTGGCAGGGCCCGCTTCGAGTCGGCCTACGGGGCCATGGACGCCCGCGAGGGAGACTACGTCGTCGTCCCGACGGGGACGATCCACCGCTGGGTGCCGGAAGGCCGGGTGACCGCGCTGGTCATCGAGGCCGCGGGCCACATCCGGCCGCCGAGGCGCTATCTGTCCCAGTACGGCCAGTTCCTGGAGCACGCGCCCTACTGCGAGCGCGACCTGCGCGCGCCCACCGAGCCGCTGCTGTTCGACGGCGAGGAGGTGCAGGTCCTCGTCCGCACGCGAGGGGGGCTCACCCGGCTGACCTACGCCCACCACCCGTTCGACGTGGTCGGCTGGGACGGCTGCCTGTATCCCTACGCCTTCAACATCCACGACTTCGAGCCGATCGTGAAGCGCACCCACGCGCCGCCGCCGGTCCACCAGACCTTCGAGGGGCCCGGGTTCGTGATCTGCTCGTTCTGCCCGCGGCCGCTCGACTTCCACCCGGACGCCGTGCCGATCCCGTACAACCACCACAACGTGGACTCCGACGAGTTCATGTTCTACGTGGGGGGCGACTACACGGCCAGGAAGGGCTCGGGCATCGACGTCGGTTCGATCTCCCTGCACCCGGCGGGCTTCACGCACGGCCCCCAGCCAGGCGCGGTCGAGGCCGCCGTCGAGGCCGTACGGCAGGGCCGCTCGGCCACCAGCGAGATGGCCGTCATGCTCGACACCTTCCGGCCCCTCGACCTCGGCCCGGCGGCCCTGGCCTGCGAGGACCCCGGCTATGCCTGGACGTGGGCCGCCCGGGCCTGATCCCGGATCTGTCCACAGAGTGTGTTCTTGTCGTCACCCATCGCTACTCTGTGGGGATGCGTCACACGGCAGCCCGCACGGCCCTTCTCCTGGTCTGTGTCTTCGGGGCTGTGCTGCCGGGAGCCTGCGCGCGCCTGACGCCGCCCGCGCCCCGCATCACGATGTCCCCGGGCGCCGACGCCATGTCGGCGCCGCCGGACAAGGGCCTCCTGGTGAAGTCCGCGGGCGGCAGGCTGACGAGCGTGCTCGCCTTCGCCGGGCGTGAGCTGGTTCCCGGCTCCTTCGACGCGTCCCACACCTCCTGGCGGTCGGACTGGACGCTGCAGCCGGGCACGGAATACGTGGTCAACGCCGTGGCCGTCAGCCGTGACGGCGTCGCGTCCCAGCTCGCGGGCCGGTTCCGGACCCTACGCCCGCAGCACGCGCTCGGCATCGGGTTCGTCGCGCCGTACGACGGCGAGACCGTCGGGGTCGGCATGCCGATCATCGTGACGTTCACGGGACGCGTCCAGGACCGCGCGGCCGTCGAGCGCGCGCTGGAGGTCCGGGCGGGCGTCCAGGGCGCCTGGCACTGGGTCGGCGACAGCCAGGTGGTCTACCGCACCAGGAAGATGTGGCCGTCGGGGCGGAAGGTCCTCTTCACGGCCCACCTCGCGGGCGTCCGCACCGGTCCCGGCACGTACGGCACGGCCGACCGGACCGTCTCCTTCACCGTCGGCCGCGCGATGGTGAGCACCGTGGACACCCTGACGCACCAGATGGTGGTGAGACAGGACGGCGAGGTCGTCCAGCGCATGCCGATCAGCGCGGGCATGGCCACGACCACGGAATACACCACGACCAGCGGCATCCATCTGACGATGGACAAGGGCAACCCGGTCCGCATGATCTCGCCGGGCCGCGACGAGGGCGACCCCGGATACTACGACGTCATGATCGGCTACGCCGTGCGGATCTCCAACAGCGGCGAGTACGTCCACGCCAAGGACAACATCTGGGCCCAGGGCCGGGCCAACGTGAGCCACGGGTGCGTCAACGCCCGGCCGGACCAGGCGAGGTGGTTCTACGAGCACGCCCTCCGGGGCGATCCGGTCATCGTCACGGGCACCGACCGCACGCTGGAGTGGACCAACGGCTGGGGTTACTGGCAGCTCTCCTGGGCCGGCTGGCTCAAGGGCAGCGCGCTCGCGGATCAGAGTTAACGTGAAAGGAGGAACCCTGACGGATCGGGATCCGTTCATTGCTATGGAGGCGAGGCAATGGACTCGTGGATCGTCTGGCTCATCCTGGCGGCGGCGCTGGGCATCGCCGAGATCTTCACGCTGACCGCCGCGCTCGGGCTCCTGTCCATCGCGGCCCTCCTCACGGCGGGGGTCGCCCTGATCGGGTTCCCGCCCGGCCTCCAGCTCGCCGTCTTCGTCATCGCCTCGGCCGCCGGGCTGCTCGGCGTCCGGCCGATCGCGCGGCGGCACATCACCCAGCCCCCGCTCCAGCGCTTCGGGGTCTCCGCGCTCGTCGGCAAGCCGGCGTACGTCACCAAGGAGGTCACCGGGCGGGAGGGCAGAGTCCGCATCGGGGGCGAGGAGTGGTCGGCGCGGGCCTACGACGAGACCCTCGTCATCCCCGCCGGGTCCACCGTCGACGTCATCCAGATCGAGGGCGCCACCGCCCTCGTCTATCCCAGGGAGTGAGCATGGACGCAGCCCTGATCGCCGGTCTGATCGTCGCACTGATGGCGGTGTTCACGGTGCTGCGAGCCGTCCGCATCGTGCCCCAGGCCAGAGCCGGGAACGTCGAGCGCCTGGGGCGCTACTACCGCACCCTCGGCCCCGGGCTCAACTTCGTCATCCCGTTCGTCGACCGGGTCCGGCCGCTGATCGACCTGCGCGAGCAGGTGGTGTCGTTCAAGCCGCAGCCCGTCATCACCGAGGACAACCTGGTCGTCGACATCGACACGGTCCTCTACTTCCAGGTCACCGACCCGCGAGCCGCGGCGTACGAGATCGCCAACTTCATCCAGGGCGTCGAGCAGCTCACCGTCACCACGCTGCGCAACGTCGTCGGCGGCATGGACCTGGAGAAGACGCTGACCTCCCGCGACACCATCAACAGCCAGCTGCGCGGCGTGCTCGACGATGCGACCGGCAAGTGGGGCATCCGGGTCAACCGGGTGGAGATCAAGGCGATCGACCCGCCGAAGACCATCAAGGAGGCCATGGAGAAGCAGATGCGCGCCGAGCGGGACAAGCGCGCCGCCATCCTCACGGCCGAGGGCCAGCGGCAGTCGAAGATCCTCACCGCCGAGGGCGAGAAGCAGAGCGCGATCCTCCGCGCCGAGGGCGAGCGGACCGCGCTGATCCTCAAGGCCGAGGGCCAGTCGCAGGCGATCGACGAGGTGTTCCAGGCCGTGCACCGCAACGACCCGGACCCGAAGCTGCTCGCCTACCAGTACCTCCAGATGCTTCCCCAGCTCGCGCAGGGGCAGGGCAACACGTTCTGGGTGATCCCGAGCGAGGTCACGTCGGCGCTGCAGGGCGTCTCCAAGGCGTTCACGGAGGCGCTGCCGGTGTCCCCGGCGGTGCGGGAGCGCGAGCCGAGCCGCGCCGGGAGCGAGGCCGTCGCCGAGGCCGAGCGGGCCGCCGCTGAGGCCAAGGCCGAGGCGGAGGACACCCTGACGGCGGGTCCCCGGCAGATCGAGGCCGCCGGCCCCGAGGTGGACCCTCTTCAGCGCGCCGACGTGACCCGATCGACGAAGCGGGCGTAGCGGGCCAGCTCCTCCCCCGCGGGGGCGATGACCAGCTCCTCGCCGACCCGCTCGATGCCGGCCCGCAGGACCTTCGCCGCCTTGCGGGCCCGGCGTCCGCCGCCGATCCAGGCCACCAGCCGGGAGAGCAGCGCAACGATCAGCCCGGCGACCGCGCCGCCGATCAGCAGCACGGTCGGCCAGGGCGCCTGGCCCAGGGTCGGCGTCGGGGGCCTCGGCAGCATGAGGTAGCCGAGGGCGAACAGCGCGAGCAGCCAGAGCGCCCCCACCGCCATCGCCCCGGCGAGCAGCCACTGCAGCGTCCCCGCCATCCGCCACCAGCGGGGCGGCCGGGAGGCCCCAAGGGAGGTCGTGGTCACCGTCCGGTCCAGGGCGTCCGCCAGCTCGCCGGCCCGTGACCGCGCGGCATGCCGTACGGCTGACGCCCAGGGCTCCGGCACGCCCGCCGAGGCCGCCGCCCCGACCTCGCGCAGGGCCGTCTCCACCGCCGGGAGCTGGACGGAGGCCCCGATCGGAAGCTCCGAGCGCACCCGCGTCCGGAGGCGGCGGAGGGGGTCCGGCCTGAGTTTGCGCAGCCACCGCGTCACCGGCCAGCCGGTCGCGGCGACCGCCCGGTGCCGATGGGCCTTCGCGACGGCCTCCACCACCAGCGGCACGGCGACCGCCTGAGAGAGCGCCTTCGACAGCGGCTTCCCCAGGACCCCCGGCATGGCCGGGGCGTTCTCGGGGGCGGGAGCCGTACCGCCAGACGTGGCCAGCAGGGCGTCGGCGGCCGTGCCGGCGTCGGCGGCCAGCCTGGACGCCCACGCGGCGCGGCGGGAGACCTGCCGGTCGAGCGCGGCGCGAAGCTCGGGCAGGCCCTGGCCGGTCTTGGCCGACACGCCGATGACCGGGATGTCGTGCAGGCCGTCAGCCTCCAGCAGCCTGCTCAGGTCGTCGAGGCAGCGCTTGACCGCCCGCTCGGGCAGCCGGTCGATTTGGTTGAGCACGACCAGCATCACGTCCCGGTGACGGGCGAGCGGCTGGAGGTAGCGCTCGTGCACGGCCGCGTCCGCGTACTTCTGCGGGTCGAGCACCCACACCAGCAGATCCACGACGGCGACCAGCCGGTCGACCTCCAGCCGGTGGGACAGCTCGATCGAGTCGTGGTCCGGCAGATCGAGCAGAATCAGTCCCGAGTCCTCCCCCGGGCGCTCGCCGACCGTGTGGCGGAGCGGGATGTCGAGCCAGTCGAGCAGCGGACCCGAGCCGTCGGCGCCCCACAGGGCGGCCTGCGCCTTCGAGGTCGTGGGCCGGGTCACGCCGACCGGGGCCAGCTCGGTCTCCGACAGGGCGTTGAACAGCGACGACTTCCCGCTTCCCGTCGCCCCCGCGAGGGCGACGGCCGTATGGTCGACCGACAGGCTCCGCCGTACCCCCGCGCGTGCGACCACGTCACGGGCCCGATCCACCACCGCCTGGTCCAGCCGCCCCTCCGCGAGGTCGGCCGCCTCCGCCAGCGCCGCCAGCCGGTCGTCCAGCGTCGCCTCGCCCTTCCTGCGCAGGAGCCTCACAGAGCGCCCCTTTCCTGTACGGCTTTCGCCGCGTCCCTGAGGCGGGCGGACGTGTCGTCGGCGGGGCCGAGGCCGTCCAGCAGCGAGGTGAACCGCGACCGCTCATCGCCGATGATCTCGCGGACCCGGCGCCGGAGGTCCTCCCGGGCGCTCTGGGTCAGCGTCCGGACGGCCTGGTCGCCGAAGATGGCCTCCAGCAGCTTCTGGCTCAGCACGCTCGTGCCGCCCGCGATGCCGATCTCGATGCCGGTGATCCCTCCGGTGGAGGCGAACACCGCCAGCATCAGCATCACGCCCAGGCTGTTGACGCCGAACGACGCGGCCCGCGCGACCGTCCGCCTGTCGGTGCCCTCGGACCTGACCAGGTCGAGCACGTAGCCCTGCCACTCCCGCACGGCCGCGCTCGCCCGTGACGGCAGGCCGGAGGAGGCGCGGCCCAGCCGCCCGGTCACCGTGACGCCCGACTGCTCCAGCAGATCACGACCCGCCGGCATGGCGAGCCAGGACTCCACGGCCCGCTCGGCCGCCCCGTCGGCGGCGGCCCGGATCAGCGTCTCCACGCCGCTCTCCAGCGCCACCCGCAGCTCCTTGTCCGGGGCGGGCCGCCCGGTGAACGCGGCGGTGATGCGGTCGCGGAGCCATCCGACGCGGGACTCCAGCGACCGCATCAGGTCTCCCGTGCCGATGAAGTCCTGCCAGCGGGCCAGGACCTCGCCGCGGAGCAGCAGGCCGTCCCGCATGCCCTCGTCGAACGCGGACATCCCCGAGTCATAGGCCTTCTCCACAACGGCGCGCAGCTCCGCGATCCCGGCGCGCTGCCTGTCGACGCGGTCGGCGAGCGCGGGCACCCGCGTCCCCAGGCTGTCAAGCGCGCCGGTGAGCGTCTGCCGCACCACGGCGGCCCGCGCCCGCGCGTCGACCGAGAGCCGGGCGAGCCAGGTCGCGATCGGCTGTACGGCATGCGCGGGCAGCCTCGCATGCTCCGACGGGAGCTCCAGCTCGGGGACGGCGAACAGAGGAGCGTCGCCCAGGCCGTGCTCCCGGAGCAGCCGGGTCAGGTCGGCGGTCACCGGTTCACGCGCCTCCGCGGGCACCCGCTGCAGGATGATCGCGAGAGCCGTGCTGCGCTCCCGGGCGAGCCGCAGGAAGCTCCACGGCACCTCGTCGGCGTAACGGGCCGCCGTCGTGACGAACAGCCACAGATCGGCCGCCGCGAGGAGCTGCGCGGCCAGCTCGCGGTTGGCGGAGACGATCGAGTCGATGTCGGGGGCGTCGAGCAGGGCCAACCCGGCCGGCAACCTGTCGGCGGTCGCGATCCGGAGGGTGCCCGGCTCGCCACGGCCGCCCCCAGTCGGCCCAGTGGTTCCGGGCGGCGTGGTGACCCTGGGCAGCCCCGGAAGGACGCTCGTGGAGGTGAACCAGGCCGCGTCGGCCGGGTTGCACACGAGCGTGGGGGCCAGCGTCGTCGGTCGCAGCACCCCCGGCTCGGTGACGTTCGCTCCGACCAGCGAGTTCACCAGGGTGGACTTGCCCGCGCCGGTCGAGCCGCCGACCACGGCCAGCAGCGGCGCGTCGATGGCGGCCAGCCGGGGCAGGAGATAGTCGTCGAGCTGCCCGCTCAGCTCCTTCAGGGCGCGCCTGTCGGCCGCGACGTCGCCGATCGCGAGAGGGAACAGGTCGTGATCGAGGTGTTGCCGCAGCGTCTTGAGGGCCGCCAGGAGCCCGTCGTTCATACCCCCGACCTTCCCTCAAATCGGCCGCCGATGCCCGGAGAGGGGACTCACTGACGCGGGGCACGGAGGACATAGCCCACACCGCGCAGTGTGTGAATCAGCTTCGGGCCGGTCGTGTCGACCTTACGCCTCAGATAGGACACGTAGGACTCGACGATGTTGCGGTCGCCCGTGAAGTCGTAGCGCCACACGTGGTCGAGGATCTGCGCCTTGGACAGCGCGCGGCCCTCGTTGACCAGGAGGTAGTGGAGCAGCTTGAATTCGGTCGGCGAGAGCCGTACGGGCCTGCCTCCTCGCCACACCTGGTGGGTGGTCTCGTCCATCTCCAGGTCCGCGACCTTCAGCCGGGCGGGAGCGCCGGGCTCGCCGCGCGTCCGGTGGAGCACCGTCCGGATCCTGGCCAGCACCTCCTCCAGGCTGAACGGCTTGGTCACGTAGTCGTCCCCGTGGGAGAGCGCGTCGATCTTGTCTTCGACCGAGTCCCGCGCGGTGAGGAACAGCACGGGGGTCCGGCGTCCGGCAGCATCATGTCGAGCACGATCAGGTCGGGTCGCATCCGCTCGGCGACCTCCAGGGCCTCCTGGCCGTCCGACGCGGTCACCACGTGGAATCCGGCGTACCGCAGGCTCGCCGAGAGCAGCTCCCTGATGTTCGCCTCGTCGTCCACGACGAGGACCGAGGCAAGGTCCACGGCGACGATCATGCTGCCCTGGTCACTGATCGCGACGAGTCGTGCCCGCCAGAGCCCGTCACCCGACAGGGCGGCGACCGTCTGCGGGACTTGTGACGTGACGGCATCGGGACCGGGCCGGCTCTCGACGGCCATCCCCGACTGGAGCAGGATCGTCCTTCCGTCACGGTCGCGGATCTCCACACGGCCCTCCGGCGGGACCCTCAGGTAGCTGAAGGCCGCCGGTCCGCGGTGCAGTCGCTTGACCACGTCGGCGGTCACCAGGCCGAGCTGCATGTCCACCCGGCTGACCAGGTAGTCGCGGAGCACCGACACGCTGGCCACTCCGATGACGGCCAGGGCGACGGCGACCAGCGCCAGCATGGCCGCGCTGAGCCTGATCCGCAGTGGCGTCCGCCCCGACACGGGCGTCAGGCGCTGGTCGGCGGTATTCGCATGACGTACCCGACGCCGCGCAGGGTGTGGATCAGCCGCGGGTGGGCGTTGTCGAGCTTGCGCCGCAGCACGGAGACGTAGGACTCGACGATTCCGGCATCGCCGCGGAAGTCGTAGTCCCACACGTGGTCGAGGATCTGCGCCTTGGAGAGCACCCGCCCGGCGTTGGCCATGAAGTATCTCAGCAGCTTGAACTCCGTCGGCGACAGCGATACGGCGGAGCCCGCGCGCCACACCTCGTGGGAGTCCTCGTCCAGCTCGATGTCGGCGAAGGTCAGCCGGGGAGCGACAGCCATCGGGTCGCCACTCGTACGGCGGAGCACGGCCCTGATCCGGGCGACCACCTCTTCGAGGCTGAACGGCTTCGTCACGTAGTCGTCGCCTCCGAGGGTCAGGCCGCGGACCTTGTCCTCTGTCGCGTCCCTCGCGGTGAGGAAGACCACAGGGGTGTGGGTGCCGCCACCGCGCAGCCTGCGCACGATGTCGAAGCCGTCCATGTCGGGCAGCATGACATCGAGGACGATCAGGTCCGGCCGGTGGCGCTGGGCCGCCGTGACCGCCGCGTTTCCGCTGGAGGCGGTGTCCACGTCGAATCCCGCGAACCGGAGGCTCGCGGCCAGCAGTTCCAGAATGTTCGGTTCGTCCTCGACGATGAGCAGCCGGGCTTTCGGAGATGCGTTGACCATGGCAGGTAGCACTCTAGAACGTCCCTGGTAAGCGAACCGTTAACGCGATATGCCGGGCAATCGCCAGACTGGAGGTCGCGGCGGGCGACGGGGCGTTCCTGACCAGGACGATCGGCCCGTGCGCGTCGATCGCGAAGTCGTCGAGCAGCCGCCCGTCCCTGGCCACCGCCTGTGCCCGCACACCTCCCTCCGTCCTGACGATGTCTTTGGCGGTCAGCGCGGGCACGTAGCGCCGCGCCGCCGACAGGAAGGCCCTGCGCGCCAGCGAGCCGTACACCTCCTTGACACCGGTCCGCCAGTGCGTCGCCGCCATCCGGCGGGTGCCCGGCCAGGTGAGGATCTGGCGCAGGTCCCTGAGTGAGATCTCGCGCCACGAGTAGCCCTCCAGTGCCAGGGCCAACACCGCGTTCGGCCCGACCAGCACCTCCCCGTCGATCCGGCGGGTCAGGTGGACGCCGAGGAACGGGTAGCGGGGGTCCGGCACCGGGTAGATCAGCCCCCGGACCATGCCCTTCGCCGTTTCGGTCAGCCGGTAGTACTCACCCCTGAAGGGGACTATCCGCACATCACCGCCCGCCTTGGCCATGGCGGCCACCCGGTCGGTCCCGAGCCCCGCGCAGGAGATCACCCGGTCGAACCTGAACCGGGCAGTCCCCGCCAGCACCTCCACACCCCCCGGCGTCTCCCGCAGTGCCCGGACCGGGTGCGAGAGCCGTACCGACCCGCCCGTTTCCTCCACGTCGGCGGCGAAGCGGCGCGCTACGGCGCGGAAGTCGGTGATAGCTGTGTGCGGCGAGTGAACCGCCCCCACGCCGACCGCGTCCGGTTCGATCTCCCGCAGGCCGAGCGCGTCGAGCTCGGCGATGCCCGGCACCCCGTTCTCCCTGGCCCGGTCGGCGATCCGGCGCAGCCCGTCCCGCTCCGCGCGGGTCGAGGCGATGACCAGCTTGCCGACCTCCTCATAGGGCAGCCGGTGCTCGGAGCAGTACTCCCTCAGCATCGCCATGCCGTCCCGGCAGAGCGTCGCCTTGAGCGAACCGGGCGTGTAGTAGATCCCGGCGTGGACCACGCCGCTGTTGTGCCCGGTCTGGTGGGCCGCGACCTCGGCCTCCTTGTCGAGCACGGTCACCTCGGCGCCCGTACGCGCCATCTCCCGGGCCACCGCCAGACCCAGGATCCCCGCGCCGATGATCCCGATCTTCATGTCAGTACGGCGGACAGGCGGTCAAGTGTGGGCACCATGTCCGCCATTGTCTCGCAGTCGTAGATTTCCACGACGCGTCAATTCCCCCAGGTATCAGAAGGGCGGGATGTCCGTTTCCGGGTCTGCACGACAGTCGCCGGGCAAAGACCGTTCACCCGACGGCCGTTCACCGACCGAAGGGGCCTCACCGGGCGGAGCCTGTTCTTTATTCGGAGGGTCGTTGCCGGGCTGAGGCCGTGATTCCATCCACAGCGGGCCGTATTCCCAGGTGGAGGGCAGTGGAAGGTCGTTTTCCGACACGGTCTCCGAAGTGGCCGGGATGGCCTGGGTGATCGGTTCGGGGAGGGGTTCGGTGATGGGTGGTGGTGTGACCGGGTAGTGGTGGCCGGTGCGGCTGATCCAGGTGAGGTGGCCGGGTTGGGTTGGATGACGCGCCAGCCGTGGTCGCGGAGGTCGTGGTCGTGTGCGCAGGCGGCGCCGAGGTTGGCGTCGGTGGTCGGTCCGCCGTGGCCGTGCTGGTGGGTGTGGTCCAGCTCTGATCGGCTGGCGGGGGCGCGGCAGCCGGGGTAGGTGCAGACGCGGTCGCGTCCCCCGTCCCGCGTGCCATCGGAGGCGTCGATGCTGTCCGCACTCCAGCCAGTCATGAAAAACAGAGCGCGGGCTTTATCGATGACCCCCACCGCAAGGGCCCGGTGGACGGCGGGAAGGCGGGTCGACAGATCATAAGCGAAAACGTATTCACGCTCGGCGGCGCGGCGGGTCAACACCAGCGCGGCCCGGATCTCATCGGCGGAGTATTTGTCCGGGCGCGGCATTTTCTTCATATCGCACGGGGACGGCTCATACAGGCCGACTTCGGCCATGACGGCGGCTTTGCGGGCTTGGACGTGCGCTTCGAGCCGGGCGTAGGCTTGCAGCACCAGCACCGCGTCGTAGCCGCTCAACCGGGCGACATCCAACCCGTCCAGGACGGCGGCCAGCCCAGGACCGGGCGCCATCCGCGCCAGCCCTTCGGGGATTCGCTGCCGTTCGACAATCACACGGTAAAACTACCAACCACCACCGACAAAAACGCCCCGCGATAACGCCGCCAATTCCCGTCAATCGCCGCCAATTTGGCGGCCGATCAGAGAATCGCCTGCCGTACCAAATTGGCCTTAGCCCTCCCAAAAGACATATGTTTGCTATTTCCCCCGCAGCACCTCGCCTTGCAGCGACTCCCTCCCGCAGCGCCTGCGCCGCGGCGGCGACCCGGCGCTCCTTCTTGGAAGAAAACGAGTCGCCTCCGACGGACCAGTCACCCACAGCATGCGACACGGATAGACATGGCCGCAGAGAGACCAGGAGATCGAACTTCTGTTCGGTATGGTGATATCTGTGTACATGCCACCGGGATGGCCGTCGGAGGTCCGGCCGCCGGGTAGCCCTGACTGGGAGACCTCGGCCGTGGCATGGTTGCTCGACGCCGTGCCGCCGGACTACCGCGCCTACGAGGTGCTGCGCCGTCACCCGCTCGCGCTGGCCCGGATGGCGAGGCAGCATGTCCAGGCGTCGATCGAGGCGGCTCGGGACGGCTACCGCGGAGCCGCCGTCGACCTTAAAGAACACCTCCCTCCCCATGCCATCGAAGCCGTCCTGGAGACCTACCGTCGCGAAGGTCCCCGTCTCGTAGGGCTCGGCAAGTCGATCGAGTTGGTCGAGCGCGCCCTGCGTGGCGAGCATTTCGTCGAGAGGCTCTGACTGCGTGACTAGTGGAGAGCTCGGATACCGTCCCGGATCCGGCGAATGTCCTTCAGGCGGGCTTCGTAGGTAGCCCCGACGAGGAGCAGCACCAGGCCGCCCGCCGCCATCGGCACCCACCGTGGCACAGCCGTCACAAGCTGGGTGATCCAGGGCGCGAGTTCGTGTACGGCAACGGCGGCGAGTGTGAACCCACCGAGCACGGCGGGCGCCTGAAGCCGGAATCTCCCACCTGCCAGCAGGATCGCGAGAGAAGCCAGCCCGAGCGTCAAGGGGCGGATCCAGCCTTCCGGCTGGGCGTAGACCACCAGGAGGCTCGGCCCCAAGGAGAACGCGAGGCCAGAGCCGTAGGACAGCCACGACGACTCTCGCGCCCGCAACCAGCCGATCACCAGCAGCACGAGAGAGAACGGCACCGTGTAGGCCTCTACGACGTCGACCCCGTCCGCGAAGAGACGGGTCCAACTGGCCGACAGCAGGAAGCCGGTGCCGACATACCCGGCCACTCGCCGGTCCTTCAGCAGTGCCGTACCAAGACCGAGGACGCCGGCCACGGCACAGGCGAGGCTGAACATCCGCAGGTCGGGGACGAGAAGCAATCCGGCCAACCCGAGCACATATCCCGAGATCTCCACGGCAACCCGTGGACCCGTCTTGAGCAACGGCGCGACGACTCCGGCCACGCAGGCCACTCCAAGGAGGACGAAGGTGACGAATCGCGAGTCGAGGTCGGCGGCGAGCCACGCTGCGACCGCCTCGCTGCCGGCGAGCAACGTGGCCGTCGCAGCCGAGCCGGTGCGTACGACCGTCGCCGCCGAGCCGGTGCGTACGGCGGCCGGCATCAGGGCGGCCAAGGCGGTCACGGCGGCCGTCACAGCGAGGACGCCGAGCACGATCAGGGTCGCCGGCTCTGACACGAGGGCCCACGCGCACGCTTCCATCGCCGCCGCGAGCGCGAGAACGCCCACCGCGGCGGCCCTCGCGCTTACGGTGGCCCTCGTCGAGATCGCGGCGAGAGAGGCTGCCAGCACGAGCTGTACGGCAATCGCCGCGGCATAGGGCAGGTTCAGCGCGACTGGACAGACGGCCACGGTCACCACGCCCAGGGCGAATGCGACCGCGAGCAGCACCTTCCGCCATTGGACCGGCTGATCGGCCTGGTCCGGCTTGCCGTCCTGCCGTTCCACTGGCTGTCCGGGAAGAGGTAACAGCGTCACGACGGCGCAGGCGAGCGCGAACACCGCCAGCACGACCAGCTCGGGTCCGGCGACCACCCACTCGGCGGCCGTGCCCGCCGGGTCCATCCCGCCAGCGCCCATCCCTTTGGCGAGCATGACATCGCGAATGCCGCCGGTCCTAATGCCTTCCCAGACCCCCAGGTAACGCAGAGGCCCGACGAGGGCGTTCATCACCGGCGCCAGCACCGGCATCGCGGTCAGGCCCGCCGTGATCACAGCCGTTGTCGCCACTGCGCTGGCGACGGCCCGGAAAGCGGAACCCGCACGAGGCACGCCAGCCGAAGCCGTACCGGAAACGGGGGTACCCAGACCGGACGCTGCGCAGGAGGCGAGGACGGCCAACACCGCGACGACCAGGGCGGCGGCAGGCCCGGGAACGCCCGTCCAGCGGCTTTCCAAGACCACGCGCACAGGAGGAGCCAGCGCCGCGATCAGTGTGACCGAGGACGCCGCCGCGAGTGCCGGCGACCAGGGCTTGGCCGCTCGGACGGCGATGAAGAGCGCGAGGGCCACGGCGACGACCAGTACGCCGCAGACTTTCAGCGCACCCGGCAAATCGTGCGTCTCCAGGGACTCCAGCACTCCGGCCGCCGCTCCGAGCGACCAGACGATGCCGAAGCAGATGGCGAGCGTCGTCCGTCGCCAGAGGACCCAGGCCGCCGCGTCGGCGGCGGCGGTGGCGATCAACGCCCAGAGCAGCCAGAGGACATGCCGATCAAAGGCCAAGACCGTCAGGGGAAACTGCGCCAGCACGATCGCCACCGGGACGGGCAGCCTGAGCCGGCTGAACCGCCCGTACGCCCCGGACGACACGGCGACGACGGCGATCAGCCCGGCCGTATAGTTCTGAGGATCTATGCCGTCGAGTCCGGCCACGCCGACCTGCCAGGCCGCATACCCGTCAAGGAACAGCAGAGCCAGGCCCAGCATGGACAGGGTCTCGGCGGTGGCGGCGAGACCGCGCGTACGCAAGAAGACCGGAGCGGCAAGGACAAGAGTGGTGAATCCGAGCAGGATCGCCGCGCGACCTCCGATGCCGAGGTGTCCCCAGCTCACCACCGTGAAGACGATCGCCGCCACGACGAGCAGGGTCCCGCCGAGCCCCAGCAGCAGGTTCTGTACGGCTTTCGCGGAAATGTCCTTCGGCCGCTCCTGAACCGGGATCGGGGCCGCCGGGAGTGCGCTCTCCCCTGGGGGCGGTGGCGATGCCGTCTCCGCGCGAGCGGCCCGCAGTGTGGCGAGAAGCTCCTCCCGCCTCGCGAGGAGTTGCGCCTCCCGCGTCCTGAGGTCGGCGAGCGCCACGTCCACCTGCCACAACTCGGCGGCCACGGGCCCGCCCAGCGGCAGGGCGCAGGCCGGGCAGGCGGCGCCCGGACCGATCGGACCGGTCAGCGGTTCGCCGCAATCCGGACACCGGGGGGAACCCTCGAATCGCATGCCAGAACGATCTCGCAGTCTGATCATCGTCGCCATGCGTCGAGCTACTTAGTTACTCATAAGTACGTGCTTCACCACTCCTTCCCAACGCGAGATCGCCGGATGTGGCGGTCTCACCCCACGGTGATTTCCGCACAAATCGGGCATAAGGCCCAATGGGTCAATCGATCGGAGGTGCACTGATGATCGGAGAGGGAGCCAGCAAGAAGGCTCGGGATGTCATGCATCAAGGGGCCGAGTGCATAGGAGAGCACGACACCCTCCGCAGAGCGGCGCAAATGATGCGCGATCTGAATGTCGGCTCGTTGCCGATCTGCGGAGACGACGACCGTCTCAAGGGGATCATCACCGACCGCGACATCGTGGTGAAGTGCCTGGCCGAAGGCGGGGACGTCAACCAGGCCACGGCGGGCGAGCTCGCCCGGGGGCTGGTGTGGGTGGACGCCGACACCAGCGTCGAGGAAGCGCTGGTCAAGATGGAGGAGAACCAGATCAAGCGAATGCCCGTGATCGAGAATCACCGCATCGTCGGAATGATCAGTGAGGCCGACCTGGCCAAGGAACTGCCCGACAGCAAGCTGGCCGAGTTCGTCCACCGCGTGTACGCGCGGGCCTGACAGCCAAGACGGACGGCGAGAGCCGCGAGACCGGCTCAGCGGGCGGTTCGCGAGGCGATGGAAGGATCAGCGGGCGGTTCGCCAGGCGATGAAGGAGATGATGCCGATCGCCCCCACCGCGACCCCGACCCATAAGGCGATCATCGAAACCGGAAGGCCGTCATCGGCCTCCCGCGACGCCGCGGCCGGATGGGGGGTGGTGCCGGGCTTCGCCGTACGTGACACGGAGTTCCCGGGGGGTTGCGCGGACTCGGCGGCGGCCGAGGGGGACGGATGGGCGCGGGCCTCGGCGTGGAGGGGCACCTCGTAGACGGGGCTGCCCGCGCCCTCCGAGCCGGTGAGCAGGGCCTTTCCATCGCGCGTGTAGGCAATCGACTCGGCCTGGTTCAAAGCGGGCATGGTGACGTGCGCGATCACCTGGCCGGGCGAGCGGTAGACCGTCGCCGAGAAGTACGTGCGGATCACGAAGCTTGACCCGTCCGGAGCGTAGGCGGCGTCGGTGGCCATGATGGGGGCCGGGCCGACACGGCGGAGGACGTTCACCCTGTCAGCACTGAGTTTCGCCGGCGCCCTGTAGACGGACCCGGAGAACTCCTTGCTCACGATGTAGACCCTGCCGGTGCGCGGATCCACCATCATCCCCTCGGCGTTGCGGGCGCCGTTCTCGTAGCGGAAGCGGTAGCGCGTCGCCGGGAGAGTCGCGCTGGCGATGGTCCGGGGCTCCATGATCTTGTATACCGAGACGTCGGACCACGCGCCTTCGAGGTTGTCGCCGATGTCGGCGATCCACAGGACGCCGCGGCCCGTCTGCGGATCGACGGAGGACGCCATGGCCTCCCAGTCCCGCGCCACGGCTCCGGCGACCGTGAAGGTCGCGCGCGTGCGGCCGTCGAGGCCGACGGCGAAGAACCGCGGTCCGTCGCCACTGTCGTTGTGCGTGTAGACGATGCCGTCGTGGGTCGGAGAGACCGTGAGGCCGCTGGACTCGGTGATCCGCTTGTCCTTGAACGTGAAGAGCACCCGGTCGCCATCGGCTCGCGCGCTCGCCGGTGCCAAAGGGGCGAACGGGACCCAGAAAACCGACGCGACGGCCAGCAAGGACACCGTCAGCCAGGACACTCGCCTCACCGGTACCGCTTTCGCTCTTGAATTCCCCCACGAGGTCCCCATGCGGCAATCATTCCCGATGCCCGCCCCCCGCGCGCTGCGGCGCACACTGAGGAACTCCACCCGAAGCCCCGTCACGGACCCTCGTTCCATAGGGTGGCGGTATGGAATATGGACAACTTGGCCGCACGGGCCTCCAGGTCAGCAAGCTCTGCCTCGGCACGATGAACTTCGGGCCGGTGACCACCGAGGAGGACTCCTACGCGATCATGGATCGCGCCCACGAGCTCGGGATCAACTTCTTCGACACCGCCAACGTCTACGGCTGGGACGCGGGCAAGGGGCTCACCGAGCAGATCATCGGCCGTTGGTTCGCCAAGGGCGGCGGCCGCCGGGAGAAGACGGTCATCGCCACCAAGCTGTACGGCTCGATGGGCGACTGGCCGAACGACAACCTGCTGTCCGCGCTCAACATCAGGCGGGCCGCGGACGCCTCGCTGAAGCGCCTCCAGACCGACTACATCGACATCTACCAGGCCCACCACGTCGACCGGAACACCCCGTTCGACGAGTTCTGGGAGGCCATGGAGGTGCTCAGGCAGCAGGGCAAGATCCTGTACGTCGGCTCCTCGAACTTCGCCGGCTGGCACCTCGTCAAGGCCCAGGAGGCGGCCAAGCGGCGCAACTTCCTCGGCCTGGTCAGCGAGCAGTCGCACTACAACCTGCTCACCCGGACGGTCGAGCTGGAGGTGCTGCCCGCGGCCGAGGACTACGGCATCGGCGTGATCCCGTGGAGCCCCCTGGCGAGCGGCCTGCTCGGCGGCGTGCTCAGGAAGATCGAGAAGGGTCGCTCGGCCTCCAACCACATGGTGGCCCGGCTGGAGAAGCACCGCGACAAGATCGAGCAGTACGAGGCCTTCTGCGACGAGCTGGGCGAGGATCCGGCCAACGTCGGCCTCGCCTGGCTGCTCCACCAGCGGGCCGTCACCGCGCCGATCATTGGGCCGCGCACGATCGAGCAGCTCGACGGCGCGATCCGCGTCCTGGAGATCAAGCTGGACGAGAAGGCGCTCGCCCGTCTCGACGAGATCTTCCCGGGTCCCGGAGGCACCGCCCCCGAGGCGTACGCCTGGTAGCCGTCACCTCAGCAGCGCGCCGACCAGCACGATGAGCACGAGCAGTGCGAGCACCGTGGGCAGCAGCCAGCGACGAGGACGATCCACGCCTTGGAGCCTAGTACCGGGCGCCGAGTGGGTAGGCCTCAATGGATTCGTACCGAACCTGCGAACCAAGATGGCTTCGCACCAGCTGTACGGCTCCCGCCTCCCACTCGCGCCCGCTGAAGGCGCTGAGCGTGCCGACGAGCGGCCGCAGGTCGTCGCCGTTACGTGAGCGGGCCATTGAACGGGCCGGTGAACGGGCCAGGGTCAGGTGGGGATGGAACCGCTTCCGGTCCGTCTCCGCGGCTCCGGCCCGTCTGGCGCCGGCCGCGACGGAGCCCGCCAGCCTCGTCAGGGGCGGGTCGGCACTCAGGCCGAGCCAGAAGAGCCTCCCGCGGGCCGCCGAAGGGAAGGCGCCGGAACCGGTGAACGCCAGAGTCGCCGGCTCGTAGCGGGAGGCCGCCCGGGCCAGCCGTACCCGCAGGTCGGGCAGGACCCGGTCGGGGACCTCACCGAGGAAGGCGAGGGTCACGTGCCAGAGCGCCGGGTCGACCCAGCGCAGCTCCGGCCAGCGGGCCCGGACGGGATCGACCGCCGCGGCGACCTCGGCCAGGGCCTCAGGCGGCGGCAGCAGCGCCACGAACAACCTGCTCATGCGCCGATTGTTCCCCCTGCGCCTGTTCCGCCGGCACCCCGGTCCGCGCCGCGACGATCCTCGTCACCAGTACGGCGAGGCCGACGCCGACCACGCTCAGCCCTCCTGCCGTCATGACGGCGACCCTGGGACCGGCCAGCTCGGACAGCCAGCCCACGATCGGCGAGCCGACGGGGGCGCCGGCCGTGAAGACCAGCACGTAGATCCCCATGACGCGGCCACGCATCGCGGGCGACGCGCCGAGCTGCACGATGGTGTTGGCCGTCGTGTTCACCGTGATCATCGCCATCCCGGCCGGGACGAGCATGAGCAGGAAGGCCGCGTAACCCGGGGCGAGCCCGGCGACGACCTGGAAGAGGCCGAAGCACACGGCCCCGGCGATGAGGAACCGCCGGCTCGGCTTGACCCGCCGCGCGGCCAGCAGCGCGCCGGCGAGGGCGCCCACGGCGAACGCGCTGGAGGCGATGCCGAACGACGACGCGCCCGCGCCGTACACCTGCCTGGCCATGAGGGCGATGCTGGTCGAGAAGCTCTGCGTGAAGATCGCCATGAAGGCCACGATCAGCAGCGGCAGCAGCAGGTCGGGGCGCGTGCCGACATACCGGAGGCCCTCCCTGAGCTGGCCCTTGGCGCGGGGGACGGGCTCGGGGCTGCGCAGCTCCGACGCGCGCATCAGCAGCAGCCCGGTGATCACCGCCGCGAAGGAGGCCGCGTTCAGGAGGAAGATCGGCCCGGTGCCCATCCAGTAGATCAGCACACCGGCCAGGGCCGGTCCGACGACCCGGGCCAGGTTGAACGTCGAGCTGTTGAGCGCGATCGCGTTGGGCAGGTCCCGGCGGCCGACCATCTCCACGACGAAGGACTGCCGTGTCGGCACCTCGACGCAGGCGATCAGGCCAAGGGTGAACGCCATGGCGTACACGTGCCACACATGGGCGGAGCCGGTCATGACCAGGACGCCCATGGTGAGCGCCAGCAGGCCCATCAGCGACTGGGCGACGACGAGCACGCGCCGCTTCGGGTAGCGGTCGGCGAGCATCCCGCCCCACAGCCCGAACAGCATGATGGGGAGGAACTGCAGCGCCACGGTGACTCCGAGGGCGGAGCCGCTGCCGTGGGTCAACTCCAGGACGAGCCAGTCCTGCGCGGTCCGCTGCATCCAGGTGCCGATGTTGGAGACCACACCACCGGCCGCGAACAGCCGGTAGTTGTGGTTCCGCAGCGACCGGAACATCCCCCCTACATCTGGGAGAGCCTCTCCAGGATCGGGGCGACCGACCGCAGCGTCGCCCTCTCCTCCGGCGTCAACTCCTTGAGGCGCTGGGCCAGCCAGGCCTCCTTGGTGCGGCGCTCCTCCTTGAGCAGCGCCGCCCCCTGCTCCGTCACACTCACCGTGACCTGCCGCCCGTCCGTCGGATGGGGCCTGCGCTCCAGCAGGCCCCGCTCCTCCAGTTTGGCGACCACCCGGGTCATCGAGGGCGGCTGCACCTTCTCGTGCTCCGCCAGCTCGCCGGGGGTCATCGCGGTGTGGCGCTCGACAGCGGACAGCGTCGCGAGCTGGGTGGGCGTCAGCGAGTGGTGCGCGCTCTGCTTGCGCAGCCGCCTGGTCAGCCGCGCCAGCGAGACGCGCAACGCGGATGCGAGCCCGGCGTCGCTGCGTAGGTTCTCGGTGTTCGTTAGCATAAGTCATTACCTTTGCTAACTTTATGTCGCATGTCGGTATTCCGCAAAGTCACAGGCCAAGCAGGCTCTTGATCGGCTCCAGCGCGAAGTACACGACGAAGAGCGCCGCCACGAGCCACAACAGCGGATGGATCTCCCGCGCCTTGCCGCGCAGAGCCTTGATCACGACGTAGCTGACGAATCCGGCGCCGATGCCCACCGTGATCGAGTAGGTGAACGGCATCAGCACGATCGTCAGGAACGCCGGGATCGCGGTCTCGTAGTCGTTAAAGTCGATCTCCCTGACCTGGGTCATCATCAGGAAGCCGACGATCACGAGCGCGGGGGTCGCGGCCTCGAAGGGCACGATCTCGGTCAGCGGCGCGAAGAACATCGCGAGCAGGAACAGCAGGCCGGTCACCACGCTGGCCAGGCCCGTCCGGGCGCCCTCACCGACTCCGGCCGCCGACTCGATGTAGGTCGTGTTCGACGACACACTGGCCGCACCGCCCGCCGCCGCGGCGACCGAGTCGACCAGCAGGATCTCGCGGGTGCGCTCGACCGTGCCGTCCTCCCGGACGAGACCGGCCTGGCGTCCGACGCCGACGATCGTGCCCATGGTGTCGAAGAAGTCGGCCAGCATGAGCGTGAAGACGAACATGACCGCCGCGAGGCCGCCGACCTTGGCGAAGCCGCCGAACAGGCTGAACTGGCCGAGCAGCGACAGGTCCGGACCGCCGACGACCTTGGACGGCCACGTGGGGACCGTCAGGCTCCACCCGTTGGGATTGACGAGCTTGCCGCCCGCGACCTGCGGGCCGAGCTTCCCGATGGCCTCGACGACGATGGCCAGCACGGTCGTGCCCACGATGCCGATGAGGATGGCGCCCTTGACCCTGCGAGTGACCAGGAACGCCGTGACGAGCAGGCCGACGACGAAGACCAGGGTCGGCCATCCGGTCAGCGAGCCGTTGCCGAGCACGCCCAGCTTGACCGGGACGGTGGTGCCGGCGGCGTCGGGGATGCGCCGCACGAAGCCCGCGTCGACGAACCCGATGAGCGCGATGAACAGGCCGATCCCGACGCTGATCGCGGTCTTGAGCTGGGCCGGGATCGCGTGGAACACGGCCACCCGGAAGCCGGTGAGCACCAGGATCGCGATGACGACGCCTTCCAGCACCACCAGGCCCATCGCGTCTTCCCACGACATCTGACTGGCGATGCCGAAGGCGACGAAGGCGTTCAGGCCGAGACCGGTGGCCAGGGCGAACGGCACGCGGCCGAAGACGCCCATCGCGATCGTGAGAATGCCCGCCACGAAGGCCGTGGCCGCCGCTACGAGGGGGAAGTTGGGGACTTCGCCGTCCCCGAGGAACTGGCCGGTCTTGTCGGCGACGGTCCCGATGATGATGGGGTTCAGCACGACGATGTAGGCCATCGTGAAGAACGTGGCGAAGCCGCCCCGGATCTCCTGGCCTACCGTCGAACCACGGGCGGAGATGGAGAAGTATCGATCAAAAGCACTGGGAGTCACGCGCGCAGAGTGACAGGGCCCTACCACCTGCGAAAAGGGGACAGGAGGCAGAGTTGTCCTTTTGTGATGGATTTGTCATAGAACCATCTGACCACGCCGTCTCCACCGGACACGACCTAAGCTTGCACCCGTGAACCAGCCCCGCCGTCCCGATCCCGAGCCCCTCAAGACCAACGACACCTTGACCATCCTCGTCGGGACGGCGCTGTGGGCGGTGGCCCTCGTCGCGGTGCTGGTCGTCAGACCGGCGAGCACCTGGCCGGTCTGGACATGGACCTGCGTGGCGGGCATCGGGCTGGGCCTCTTCGGGCTGCTCTACGTCCGCCGCCGCGACTCCAGACGCCGCTGAAGCGCTCTCAGAGAGACTTCACGGGGTCGAGGTCGGCCTCGGCGAGCAGCAGCGGGACCCTGCCCGGGTCGCGGAGCAGGGCCGCGACGGCGAGCCGGTCACCCCACTGCCCGGCCGCCCACGCGAGGCCCCTGGCCAGCCCCTCGACGCCGGACGCGTGGACCTTGCCCTCGAAGAACCGCCACGGCACCGGCGTGCCGTCCACCAGCAGCCGGTCGTGCTCCACGTAGCTCAGCGGAGCCGACGGGAGCAGCGAGCGCACCTCGGCCGGCACCGGCCGGTCGACCCCGGACGACGTCACCGCGCCGGTGACGACCTCGCCGACCAGCGGCAGGTCGAGCACCTCCGACAGCGCCTCGGCCAGGTCGAACGGCGCGAGCACGAGTGGCCGGTACTCCACCAGGGTCAGCAGGTCGGGCGCCTCCACCACGACGGGGCCCTCCTCGGCGTCCGCCACGACGATCGAGCCCTTCAGCACCGCCCGGACCGTCTGGGGCGGCCGCACCCGCGCCGGGTCCACCCCGGCGAGCGCGATCCACAGGGCCCGGAGCTGGGCCCGGTCCACCTCGGCCGAGGGATCGGCGAGCAGGTCGAGCAGCTCCTCGGGGCCGCCGTGCGAGGCCAGCAGCTCCTCCAGCGACGAACGGACGCCGATCATCGTCAGCGCGGCCTCGTCGATGCCCTCGGGCGCGTCGCCGTACAGGCCGAACAGGAGTGGGTCGCCGGAGGGCAGCCGCAGCGACGTGGGGCGCCTGCCGTCGAGCACGGGGTGCCTCGACAGCCACCACGCCGTGTACGACGGGACCTCCACGGTCTCCCCCGCGACCAGCACCCGCAACGGCAGGAGGGCGGCCCGCAGCGGGGGCCGCGAGAGCAGGGCGAGCGCGGACGGCCAGTCCGCGACGTACTCCAGGTCGCGGACCGCGGTGAACTCCCGGGCCACCGGAGGCACGTCCAGCTCCGGCAGCAGGTCGAGAACCGCCTCCAGCCACTCTTCCTCAAGGTCGAGGTCGTGGTCGCACTCCGCCGGGTCGAGCAGCACGTCGGCGTCGTTGACCACCGCGAACCCGTCGAGCACCCCGGCCGCTGCCAGCACCCGCGAGCCGTACTTCTCCACGAGGTCGGGAGCGGCCACGCCGAACGGCACGTCCTGGTCGATCAGCCCGGCCAGCGAACCCTCGGCGAGGAGCAGGTCGCCCGCCGGGTACAGCTCGCCGTCGGCGCCGCGGAGCGCCAGCTCGGCCAGCCACGGCGCCTCTCCCGCCGTCAGCCCGGCCGCGTCCACCAGGGCCAGGACGGCCTGGGCCACCGGCTCCGGGTCGGCGCTCTCGAGCGACTCCGTCACGGCGGCGTGGGTGAGCGGGTCCTCCAGGACCGTGCGCGGCGTCGCCTCGGCCGCCCCCAGCCTGAGCAGCAGCGGATGCGCCGCGTCGGGATGGACGATCCGCAGCCCGAGCGGCGCGAGCAGGGCGGGGTCGAGGGGGCTGACCCCGAAGGAGTCGAGCGCCGCCGAGAGGACCAGCGTCCCCCGGGGGCCGCGGACGAGGCGGCCGTCGGCGAGCGGGACCGGGATGGCCCCGATGGCCTCCAGGTCGTCGGCGGGGAGCACCTCGTAGAGGGACCGCCACCACGACGGTTCCTTGTCCTGTACGGCCTCGCCGGACAGCATGTCGACGACGTCGGCGAGCTCCACCCGCCTGACGCCCAGCGTCGTGAGCCCGGGATGCCGCGACGCCCAGCCGGCGGGCAGCAGGCCGGGGACCATGTCGGCGATCTCGTCCAGGAAGTCCTGCGAGCCGGCCACCGCCCGCGCCTGGTTGCCTGGCAGAGTCTCCCCGGAGAAGTCGGGAGGGAACGAGATTCCCGGAAGCAGCGGCGTGTCCGGGAGCAGCCTGATGATCTCGCGGCGGATCTCCGCGTCGAGCTGGCCCTTGCCCATCAGGCCGGGCACGAGGTCGAGCAGCGCCGGGGTCCGCGGCAGCTCCTGGAGCAGCCGGACGTAGGTCTCGGCCACGCGGGCGACCAGGAAGTCGGTGAGCGGGCCGGGGGCGACGTGCCGCCGGTCCGTCGTGAGCGGGAACGTGGCGATCAGCAGCGCGGGCAGGTCGAGCGGCTCGTCGCTCGGCGTCGGCGCGTGCACCACCCTCGGGACGTCCCCCGGCCGCCCGCCGACGGCCCAGCGGACCTGCCAGTACGGCCGGGCGCGCTCCTCGGTGGGGCGGTCGGCGAAGAGCTCGGCGACCTGCTCGGGCGTGAACGCGCCCGACTCTGTGACGACGTGCCAGCCCTCGGCGGAGATCGTGCGGGACCCGCCGTCGACCTCGATCTCGATGGCCTCCAGCGCCGGCATGGCCAGCGGCAGCGCGGGGCCGGCCTCCTCCAGCATCCGCCGCACGGCCTCCTCGGCCGCCTGATCGCGGAGCGGGAGCCGTACGAGCGTGTCGAAGCCTTCGGGCACCGGAACCGCGTCTTCATCGAGGTCTTCGCCAAGGTCTTTGTCGAGGTCTTCGCCGAAGGGCAGGCGGAGCAGCGGCACGTGACCGTCGCGGCCGGTCAGCTCAGCGGCCAGCTCGGGACGGGCGGCCACGAGCGCGCTCGTCTCCTCGCGCGACCACCGGACGCCGCCGGTCTCCCGCGAGAAGATCGACGGCTCGTCCGAGACCGACACCACGGCGGCGAAACCGACGCCGAACCGGCCTGCCGTGCCGGCCTCGCCCTTCTTCCCGGAGACCCGCAGCGTGGAGAGCCCCTCGACGCCGGTCTCGTCCAGCGGGGCACCGGTGTTGGCGGCGAGGAGGACCCCGTCGCACAGGGTCAGCCGCAGGCGTCCGGGCACTCCCGCCCGCAGCGCGGCGTCCGCCGCGTTCTGGGCCAGCTCGACGACGAGCCGGTCACGGTAGCCGCCGAGGGCGAAGTCCTCCTCGGCGTTCGCGTCCTCGCGGAAGCGGGCGGGCGACGCCGTCCATGCCGCGAGAACCGTCTCGCGCAGCCTCTGGGTGTCGAACATGTCAGGAGTGACCAAGGGGCTCGGACTCCGTCTCGTCGACGGAGCCGGACTCCATCAGATCGTCGTAACCCATGTCGTCGAGGATCGGCGGCACCGCGTCCATGACCATCGAGGGGACCGTGGTGGCCTCCGAGTGGGCGCCGCACCCATGGTCCGCGGCGACGACCTTGCCGTCGTCCGGGGCGTACTCGTTCGCGCAGACTCCGAAGCCGAGCCGCAACGCGCCCGCGAGCGGCCAGTAGAACCCGCAGGTCGAGCACTGTGCGGGAGCGGCGTGGGCGATGGGGCTGTGCGGGCCCGACTCGCCGGAGTGCCAGCGCCGCACGGCCAGATCCCGGCCGATGGGCGAGAGCACGCGGGCCCGGCCCAGCCCGTACTCGAAGATCATCTGCTGGTCGCCGTCTTCGTCGTCGGTGGCCGTGTAGCCCGGGGCCAGCCGGTCGTCGTCGGCCTCGGCGGGCAGCAGGTCGCCCACGCCGAGGTCGCCGGGGCGCAGGCGCTCGTTCCACGGCACCCAGCGGGGGGCCAGCAGGGCGCCCGACCCGGGCAGCAGCACGGTCTCGCTCACCGTGACGTTGCGGGCCCGGGAGGCGCGGGTCACGGTGATGGCCCACCGCCAGCCCCCGTAGGCCCGGTCCAGGCACTCGAAGTAGTGGGTGACGATGCGGTCGCCCTCGCCCTCGAAGCCCAGATGCGTCCCCACCTCGCCGGGGCGCGCGATCCCTTCGGCGGCCTCACGGGCGAGGTCGACGGCCGCGGCGCACGCCTGGTCGACTGGAGTGCTTCGGATTCGGGTACGACTCACACTCCATTTTCACCCACGCCGCGAGCGGACCGCACCGGCTTGATGGGGTAACGATGGAAGGGATGTCGGTGCCTATGGTGAATATTTGGGCGAAAGTTGTCCGAGCGGTGGGAGCGCCTGGCCGGGCCACGCGCCGGCTCAGTCATGCCCAGGGCGCCGACCGCACCGGTCTCGGCCGGTTGATCGAACTGACCGCCACGCATTCGGCCGGGGACGCGCTGATCACCGTGTCGCTGGCGGGCGCGCTGCTGTTCCGGCTGCCCGTCGGCCAGGCGCGCGGCCAGGTCGCGCTGTACCTGCTGATCACCATGGTGCCGTTCGCCGTCGTGGCGCCCTTCGTCGGCCCGGTGCTGGACCGGTTCCGCTCGGGCCGCCGCTACATCATGGCGGGGACGCTGCTGGCGCGCGGGCTGCTGTGCTGGGGCATGGCGGGCGCGGTCCACTCGTCCGACGCGCTCACGCTCTTCCCGTCGGCCCTCGCCGTGCTCGTCCTGTCGAAGGCCTACAACGTCTCCCGCGCGGCGATCATGCCGAGCGTGCTGCCCGCCGACATCCCGCTCGTCACGGCGAACGCCAGGGTGGCCCTGTTCGCGCTGATCTCCGCCGGGGCGGGCGCGGGCGTGGCGTCCGGGCTCGCCGCCCTCATCGGGCCCGACTGGGTGCTGCGCGCCACGATGCCGCTCTTCCTCGCCGCCGGGGTGTTCGCCGTACGGCTCCCGCGCCACGTGGACACGCCCGACCTCGAACTGGACACGCCGGACCCGGAGGCCGCGGCGGAGTTACCGCCCAGATGGCGGACGTTCTTCACCGTGGGCCCCGTGGTCGCCGAGGCGATGGCCGCCAACGCCGCCATCCGCGTCCAGGGCGGGTTCCTGGTGTTCTTCCTGCTCTTCCTGGTGCAGGACAGGCACCTCAACGGGCTCGACCCGACGGTGGCGCTGGCCGTGCTCGCGGCGGCGGCGGGCGGAGGCGGCCTCGCGGGAGCGGCGGTCGCCTCGTGGACGCGCTCCCGCTCGCCTCACCTCACGGTGCTGGCCACGCTCGCCCTCGCCACCGTCACCACGATCGCGGCGGCCTTCGTCTTCACGCTGTGGACGGCCGTCGTTGTGGCCCTGGTGGGCGCGTTCGCCCAGGGTCTCGGCAAGCTCGCGCTCGACGCGATCGTGCAGCGCGAGATCGGCGAGGAGGTCCGGTCGTCGACCTTCGGCGTCGTGGAGACGCTGCTCCAGATCGCCTGGGTCTTCGGCGGCCTCCTCGGCCTCGTCATGTCGCTGTTCACGACAGGATCCGCCGGGCTGGCGGTGATCTCCGCCGGGCTCGTCGCCTGTCTCGGCTGGCTCTTCGCGCTCAGACGCCGCCGTCTGGAGGCGGCCCCCGTCTAGCCGTCGAGGTCGTCGGCGACCGCTCGCAGCACGGTCGCCACCTTCTTGGCGTGGGCGGCGTCCGGGTGCTTGCCCCGCTGGTACGAGTTGGAGACGTCGTCGAGCAGCTTGATCAGGTCCTCGACGATGACCACCATCTCATCGGGGTTCTTGCGCTTGGCCTTCGGCCTGGCCGCCTTGGCGAGGGTCGGCGGCTGCTCCAGGACCCTGACCGACAGGGCCTGCTGGCCACGACGGCCCTCGGCCACACCGAACTCGACCTTCTGTCCCGGCTTCAGGACGTCCACGCCTCTGGGCAGCGCGGAGGAATGCACGAAGACCTCACCGCCGTCGTCGCGGGTGAGGAAACCGAAACCTTTGTCGGCGTCGTACCACTTGACCTTGCCACTCGGCACAGGGGTGACCTCGTTCAGACTGTCGTGAAGGTGATGGATCTAGGTTATGCCCACAAAGGGCCCACGCGGACCCCCTACTCCGTGAAGTAAGCCTGCACATCAACAGATCGACACGCGAGCGGATTATCGGCCGGATTATCAGCCGGTCCCGAGGTCGGTCAGCGGCGTATGACGAGCTGCCGTGGCGGCGGCGGAGACGGCGGGTTGAGCAGCCGGTGGGCCAGCCAGAACACCCCGGCGGCGCTCCCGAGCACGAACAGCACACCGCTGACGCTGTGGAAGGCCGCCAGGAACGACTGGATGTCGCCGCTCCCCGCCCGGGCCGCCGCCAGCAGCGTCCCTCCGGCCAGGTAGGCGACCACGGGAGTGGACAGCCCGATCATGCGGTCGTTGAACGACCACGCCTCGCACGCCAGCACGGTCAGCGCTCCGAGCGCCCACACCAGCGCGGGAACCGGGAAGATCGCCACGGCCGCGAACCGGAACGGGATGAGCAACCCGGCCACGGCCAGCAGCGCCATCGCCAGCGTCTCCCTCCGGTGGCTCAGGAGGGCCGCCGCGACTTCCCTGCGCCGAGCCGCGCGCGGGCTTCCGGCCGTTCCACGCGCGGCCGCCCTGGCTCGGACGGCCGCCTTTCCCCGAATGACCGTCATGCCGGGACCGGCCGTCAGCAGGCGGCGCCGTTCCGGTGGCGGCGGCACGCTCGGCCCCGCGTCCACGACGACGGGGATGACGGCGGTGCTGCGCTCCTCGATCGGCTGGGCGGCCTCGTGCGCCGCCGCCAGCCTGCGGATCTCACGGTCGACCAGGGCGGTGGGCGGCCCGAACCGCGCGATCACCTTCTTCACGTGCCTGGCGTCGTCGCTTCCGCCGCGCTCCTGCTCGACGCGCTCCCGCAGCCGCCGGACGAAGTCGAGCCGCTGATCCGGGCGCAGCCGACCGTGGGCGGCGTCCGCCACCCTGCTGACGTACTCCAGAACGAGCTGGTCGGCGCGCTCGATCACCCTGGTCATACTGCCCCAGCACCGGCGGCTATGCGACCGATGCTCGAAAAATCCGGCCCTACGATGGAAAGGATGTTGACACGCTCCCCTCCCCGGGAGGGGGGTTTCACGGGCACCCTGTCCCGGCCATGGGCGGCGCCGCAGGCGGCGGACTCCCAGAGGAGATTCGATGAGCACCGACTTCACCGAGTGGCTGCGCGGCCGTACGGATGAGCGGTTGCGCGCGCTCGTGAAGGCGCGGCCCGAGCTCATCACGCCCGTCCCGGCCCATGTCGAGGGCCTCGCCGCCCGCGCGAGCACCCCGTCGGCCCTGGGCCGGGCACTCGACCGGCTCGACGGGTTCACGCTCGCCGTCCTGGAGACGCTGAGCCTCCAGCCCGGCCCCCTCGCCCGCGACCCGCTCCGGTCCCTCCTCGCCCACGCCGTCCCAGGAGCCACCCCCGGCCCGGACCTCGACGCCGCCCTCGACGCCGCCCTCGACGAGGCGATCGAGCGGCTCCGCACCACGGGGCTGGCCTACGGGCCCGACGACGCGCTGCGCCCGGCGCCGGGGGTCAAGGAGGCGCTGGACCCTCCCGCGGGTCTGGGGCCTCCGGCCGCGGAGGTCTTCCGGCACCACTCCCCGGAGGCGCTGGAGGTGCTCCTCGGCGACATCGCCCCGGACGGAGACGCCCCACCGGGGGGAGATCACAGGGCTCCCCGGGTGCGGCTGGCGGCGGTGCTGGCCGATCCGGCGGCGGTCGGGCGTCTGGTCGGGGAGGTGTCGTCGCAGGCGCGCGCCGCCCTCGACGAGCTGGCATGGGGACCGGCGAGCGGGCGGCTGCCCAACGCCCGGCGCGAGGTCAGCACGGCCACCGCCCAGTCGCCGATCGAGCAGCTCCTCGCCCGGGGCCTGCTCGGAGCGACCGGCGAGGAGACCGTGGCGCTCCCCCGCGAGGTGGCCCTCTTCCTGCGCGACGGCCGGATCCACCGTGACCTGTCCCCTCACCCGCCCGCGCTGGAGGGCGCCACCCGCGACCAGGTCCTCGCCGACCGGACGGCCGCCGGGCAGGCGTTCACCTTCGTCCGCACCGTCGAAGAGCTGTGCGAGCACTGGAGTGTCGATCCTCCCGGGGTCCTGCGCACGGGCGGCCTCGCCGTACGGGATCTGAAGAGGACGGCGCAGCTCCTCGACCTTCCGGAGTGGGCGGCCGGGCTCGTCGTCGAGGTGGCCTACGCGGCCGGGCTGATCGCGTCGAACGGATCGGTCGACGGCGAGTGGCTGCCGACCGCGGCGTACGACGGCTGGCGGGTCAAGGCCACCGAGGACCGGTGGGCGGTGCTGGGCTCCGCCTGGGCGGCCATGGATCGCGTCCCCGGACTCATCGGAGAGCGGGACGAGCGCGACCGGCCGCTGAACGCCCTGAATCCCGATCTCCGCAGGCCGGCCGCCGCGCAGGTGCGCGCCGAGACGCTGGCCGTGCTGGCGTCGGCCCCCGCCGGGCTGGCGCCGGCCGCGCGGTCCGTGCTGGCCCGGCTGACGTGGGAGCGGCCCCGGCGCCGGGGCGCGCAGCGGGACAGGTTCGCGGAGTTCACACTGCGCGAGGCCGAGCACATCGGCGTGACGGGGCTCGGCGTGCTGTCCGCGCACGGGCGGTCGATCGTCCTCGGGGACGGCGAGGCGGGGCGCCTGCTGGCTCCGCTGCTGCCCGAGCCGGTGGACCACGTGCTGCTGCAGGCCGACCTGACCGCCGTCGCCCCCGGACCGCTGACGAGCGACCTCGGCCGCTGGCTCGCGCTGGCGGCCGACATCGAGTCGAAGGGCGGCGCGACCGTCTACCGGTTCGGCGAGCGGTCGATCCGCCGGGCGCTGGACGCCGGGCAGTCGGCGGACGACATGATCGCGATGCTGGAGCGGCACTCCGCCACACCCGTCCCCCAGCCGCTGCGCTACCTGGTCTCCGACGTGGCCCGCCGCCACGGCCGCATCAAGGTCGGTACGGCTTCCGCCTACGTCCGCTGTGACGATCCGTCGGTGCTCGACGAGGTGCTGGCCGACAAGCGGTCCGGCCTGCTGCGGCTGCGGCGGCTCGCCCCGACCGTGCTGGCGTCCAAGACGTCGAGGGCGACGCTGGTCGACTCGCTGCGGGCGATGGGCTACGCGCCGGTCGCCGAGTCCCTGGAGGGAGACGTACTGGTCTCCCGGGCCGAGACGCGGCGGACGGAGGGCCCGGCCATGGCCCGTGCGGCCGGCGCCACAGGTCCAGATCCCGACGTCGTGGCGGCGGCCGTACGAGCGATCCGGGCGGGGGACGACGCCCACCGCACGAGGCGGCGGCCGGTCGACGCTCCCGACGGCCAGCCCCCCCGCAGCCCGGCGAGCGCGACGATCGAGGCGTTGCGCGAGGCGATTCGCCTGGGCTCCCAGGTGTGGATCGGCTACCTCGACTCCCAGGGTCACGCCACCAGCCGCATCCTGGAGCCGGCCCGCATCGAGGGCGGCTATCTCACGGCCTACGACGAGACCCGCGCCACCGTCCACCGCTTCGCCCTGCACCGCATAACCGGTGTGGCGAGCCTCTCGCCTCAGTAAAACGGGACTGATTCGCCTCGATCTCTTGTTTGATAGGCCATAACCGTTCGAGGGAGTGGGCATTGAATGACGGGCCGCTGATCGTTCAGTCGGACAAGACGCTGCTGCTTGAGGTCGATCACGAAAGGGCCGGTGAGTGCCGCAAGGCGATCGCCCCGTTCGCCGAGCTGGAGCGCGCGCCCGAGCATGTCCACACCTACCGGGTCACGCCGCTCGCGCTGTGGAACGCCCGCGCCGCCGGGCACGACGCCGAGCAGGTTATCGACGCGCTGATCTCGCACAGCCGCTATCCCGTGCCGCACGCGCTGCTCGTGGACGTGGCGGAGACCATGGCCCGCTACGGACGGCTCCGGCTGGAGAAGGACCCGATCCACGGGCTGATCCTGACCAGCTCCGACCGCGCGGTGCTGGAGGAGGTGCTGCGCTCCAGGAAGATCCAGCCGCTGCTGGGCGAGCGGATCGGCGCCGAGGCGGTGGCCGTGCACCCGTCGGAGCGCGGCAACATCAAGCAACTGCTGCTCAAGCTGGGCTGGCCGGCCGAGGACCTCGCCGGATACGTGGACGGCGAGCACCACGCCATCGCGCTGGCCGAGGACGGCTGGGAGCTCCGGCCGTACCAGAAGGAGGCGGCGGACGCGTTCTGGCACGGCGGTTCCGGCGTGGTGGTGCTGCCCTGTGGGGCGGGCAAGACGATCGTCGGGGCCGCCGCCATGGCGCACGCCCAGGCCACCACGCTGATCCTGGTGACCAACACGGTCTCGGCGCACCAGTGGAAGCAGGAGCTGATCAAGCGGACCTCCCTGACCGAGGACGAGATCGGCGAGTACACGGGCACCAAGAAGGAGATCCGCCCGGTCACCATCGCGACCTACCAGGTCATGACGACCAGGCGGCAGGGCGTCTACCGGCATCTGGAGCTGTTCGACGCCCGCGACTGGGGACTGGTGATCTACGACGAGGTGCACCTGCTGCCCGCGCCGATCTTCCGGATGACGGCCGACCTCCAGGCCCGCCGCCGGGTGGGGCTCACCGCGACGCTGGTCCGCGAGGACGGCCGCGAGGGCGACGTCTTCTCCCTCATCGGGCCCAAGCGGTACGACGCGCCCTGGAAGGAGATGGAGACCCAGGGGTGGATCGCGCCCGCCGACTGCGTCGAGGTCAGGGTCACGCTGACCGACGAGGAACGGCTGGCCTACGCGATGGCCGAGCCCGACGAGCGCTACCGGTTCTGCTCCACCACGCCGTCGAAGACCCGGGTCACCGAGGCCCTCGTCCGGCGGCACGCCGGCGAGCAGGTGCTGGTGATCGGGCAGTACATCGACCAGCTCGACGAGCTGGGCGAGCACCTGAACGCCCCGGTCATCAAGGGCGAGACCCGCGTCCGCGAGCGGGAGCGGCTGTTCCAGGCGTTCCGCGACAAGGAGATCCAGGTCCTCGTCGTGTCGAAGGTGGCCAACTTCTCCATCGACCTGCCCGAGGCTGCTGTGGCGATCCAGGTGTCGGGCACCTTCGGCTCGCGGCAGGAGGAGGCCCAGCGGCTCGGCCGCGTGCTCCGGCCCAAGGCCGACGGCGGCGGCGCGCGGTTCTACTCGGTCGTCAGCCGGGACACCGTGGACCAGGACTTCGCGGCCCACCGGCAGCGGTTCCTGGCGGAGCAGGGGTACGCCTACCACATCATCGACGCCGACGACGTGGGCGAGGAAAACCCGGCGAGGTGAGTCTCGCCGGGTGGGGCGCCAGGTCAGGCAGGTCTGTTCTGATCAGGTCCAGGAGATACCGTCGGCCCGAGACAACCGCATCACCCCCTTGCCGCCTTGCCCCCACACACAACCACTCAGATCGATGGCGGCCATACCCCATAGTCGCGGCAAATCACCCGATTTGCCCCGGCTTTTGGGCGACTTGCCATGCCGATTTGTTAGGGATTCAGCCAGTATTCGCAGGGTTACTACGCGACCACACCGCCGACGAAAAGCACGCCCACGGCCAGCACCCACGCCCCCACGCCGACCCCCAGCAGCGCCGCCCGGCGAGTGATCCAGGCCGCCGCCGTGGACGTCGCCGCCACGAGCGCGATCGCGGCGGAGAGCAGGGTGGCGGTGGCGATCCGGTCCGCGCAGGCCACGTACGAGTCGGCATTCGAGCAGAACGCGTCCATCCCCCAGCCGTCGAAGACCGACAGCCCCCAGAGCGCGGCGAGCAGCAGGCTCGCCACGGTCGGGATCGCGGGAGGGACCCAGGTCCGTGTCACGCCGTTACAGGTACCCGCACCGGGAAACGGCAACACGCCGCGGAAATACCATTTGGGTTGGCGATCGGCCCTCGGTAAGCTCTTGTGTTTCCCGCTCTCACAGAGGAGTTTCCGCATGCCTGAAAAGGTGCTAGAGGCCGAGCGCGCCCATCTCGCGGCCTCCCGCGCCGCGCTCCGATCGATGCGCGAGCACGCGCAGTCCCTCTCCGCTGACGCCGCCGGCGACTGGGTCTCCCAGCAGGTGCTCCAGGGCCTCCTCGACCAGCGGGTCGCCGCGCTCGCCGACCACGCCGGCACCCCGCTCTTCTTCGGCCGCCTCAACCGGTCCGGCGGCGACGACCTCCCCACCACGATCTACGTCGGCCGCCGCCACATCCACGACGACAACAGCCGGGCCCTGGTCATCGACTGGCGCGCCCCCGTCTCCCGCGCCTTCTACCAGGCGAGCCCCGCCGACCCGATGGGCATCACGCTGCGCCGCAGGTTCGGCTACCACGGCGGCGACCTCACCGCCTACGAGGACGAGCCCCTCGACGGCCTCCTCGACGGCAGCGGCCTCGGGCAGAGCAGGCTCCTCACCGAGGAGATCGAGCGCCCCCGCACCGGCCCCATGCGCGACATCGTCGCTACCATCCAGCCAGACCAGGACGAGATCGTCCGAGCCGACCTCGGCGTGACGGTCTGCGTCCAGGGGGCTCCCGGCACCGGGAAGACGGCGGTGGGCCTGCACCGCGCCGCCTACCTGCTGTTCACCCACCGCGAGAAGCTCTCCCGATCCGGCGTGATGATCGTCGGCCCGAACCGCGCCTTCCTCTCCTACATCTCCTCCGTCCTCCCGGCGCTCGGCGAAGTCAAGGTCGACCAGACGACCGTGGCCGGCGTCCTCGGCGACCACTCCTTCCCCGAGGACCCGGCGGTCGCGGCGATCAAGGGCGACGCCCGGATGGCCGAGGTCCTGAAGCGGGCGCTCTGGCTGCACGTGACCAAGCCGGAAGAGGGCGTGCTGTTCACCAAGGGCATCAACCGCTACCGGGTCGCCGACTACGAGGTCCGCGAGATCGTCGCCTCGCTGCGCGGCACCACCCGGTACGGCCCGGGCCGCACCACGCTGGCCCAGCGGCTCGCGCACGCCGTGCTCGTCCAGATGGAGCGGCGCGGCGAGTCGCCCGACGACCGGGTGCAAGACGCCGTGGCGAGATCCAAGTCGGTCAAGGCCGTGCTCGACGCGGTGTGGCCCAAGCTCACGCCCGAGCAGGTGCTCTTCCGGCTTCTCTCGGACGCGGGCTTCCTCGCCCGCGCCGCCAAGTCCGGCCTGTCGCCCGCCGAGCAGGAGACGATCCTCTGGCGCAAGCCCGCCAAGTCGCACAGATCCGTCAAATGGTCTGCGGCCGACGCCGCGCTGCTCGACGAGCTGGGCGACCTGATCGAGCGGACGGCCTCACACGGCCACGTCGTGGTGGACGAGGCCCAGGACCTGTCCGCGATGCAGCTCCGCGCGCTCGGGCGGCGCTGCCGTACGGGATCGGCGACCGTGCTGGGCGACCTCGCCCAGGGCACGACGCCGTGGTCCGCCCGGTCCTGGAAGACCGTGCTCGACCATCTCGGCCAGCCGTCCGGCCAGGTCACCGAGCTGACACTGGGCTTCCGCGTGCCGCGCGAGATCCTCGACTACGCGGCCCGGCTGCTTCCCTCGGTCGCGCCGGACCTCGCCGCTCCCCGATCGCTCCGCCCCGGAGCCGGCTCCCTTTCCGTACGGCTGTCGCCCGACGTGGCCTCGGCCGTGCCCGACGCCGTACGGCAGGCCCTCCGGCGTGAGGGCTCCATCGGGGTCATCGTGGCCGACGCCTCCGTCTCCGCCATCTCGACGGCCCTCACCGGTATCGGCCACGGCGTGCTCGGCCCCGACTCCACCGGCGAGGAGCGCGTGCTGGTGGTCCCGGCCGGCCTGGCCAAGGGCCTGGAGTACGACCACGTCATCGTCGTGGAGCCCGCCGACATCGTCGCCGCCGAAGAGCGCGGGCTCGCCCGGCTCTACGTCGTCCTCACCCGGGCCGTCACCTCGCTGACCGTCCTCCACGCGAACGGGCTCCCCGAGCAGCTCGCCCCGCAGACCGTTATGTAGACCGTCGGGTGGACCGGGCTACAGCGTCGTCGTCATTCCCCCGTCGACCGTGAAGGTCGCGCCGGTCGTGTTGCCGCTGCGGCGTTCGCTCGCCAGCATCAGCACGGCCTCCGCGATCTCCTCCGGCCGCGTGAGCCGGCCCGTCACCATGCGCTTCGCGACGGCGGCCCGCGCCTCGTCGCCCTGCCAGCGGCCGGTGTCCACCGGGCCCGGGGCCACACCGTTGACGCATGTGGAAGTCGTCAGTCGTGTGACTCAAGCGGCCGCCGGACGCGCCTCGTTAGCGTGCGGTCATGACCGAATCCACGAATCCCTTCGACGTCGTCCGCGCCGTATACGCGGCCATCAACGCAGGTGACGTCCCCACGTTGTTCGCGCTGACCGACCCCGAGATCGAGATCTACCAGAGCGAGGAGCTGCCCTACGGCGGCCACCACCAGGGCTACGACGGAATGAAGGTGTTCCTGGAGGGCGTGCGGACCGCTTTGGACAGCCAGATCGAGATGGGCGAGCTCTACCGGGCCGGCGACAAAATGGTTCAGATCGGCCGGACCCGGGGAACGGCCCGTGCGACAGGAGCGTGGATTTCGAACGATTCCGCGTCGCCGGGGAAGACACACTCCGCCGGGCCGTCGATCTGTGCACCGGCGTCGCGTCTGTCAGTCCGCAGCAGCGAATCAGTACTGTCATGCAGCGGCTCGGCCCTCACTGCTCGCTCCCAATCGTCGCGGAGCTTCTCGACAGAACGACCTGACGTCCTACGAGGTCGACCGGGTCACCCATTCCAGGAACGTCGCCGAGCCCGCCGCCAGAGGCCACGCGGTGACCTCCGGGTTGTCCCACGGGTGCCGGTCGATCAGATGCGCCTCCAACTCGGGATACTTCGCGGCGGTGGTCTTCAGGAACACCTGCCACTCCTCGGCTTCCCCGAGTTCGCCCTTGTGCCAGAACACCGAGACGACCGGGCCGAGGACCTGCCCGCAGGCCGCGAGACGCCCCTCAACCGCCGACCGGACAAGGTTTATCGCTGCCTCGCGGCTGGCGGCCGTCGTGGACACCTGGAAGTAGTCAGTCACGCCGCAGACCCTACGACAGCCAAACGCCCCGCCGGCGAGATGACCGGCGGGAGGGAGCTCGTGCTCATCCTCTCACCACGCTGAAAAGAAAGAGCCGGCCCCGTGACCGGGGGCCGGCTTCTTCTCGTAACCGTGCTTCGAGGACCTAGAAGTCCATGTCGCCGCCGCCGGGCATGGCGGGAGCGGCCGGGTTCTTCTCGGGCTTCTCGGCGATGACGGCCTCGGTCGTGAGGAACAGGGCCGCGATGGAGGCGGCGTTCTGCAGCGCGGAGCGCGTCACCTTGGCCGGGTCGATGATGCCCGACTCGAACATGTTGACGTACTCGCCGGTGGCGGCGTTGAGGCCCTCACCCGCGGGCAGGTTGCGCACCTTCTCCACCACGACGCCGCCCTCGAGGCCGGCGTTGACGGCGATCTGCTTCAGCGGCTCCTCGAGCGCCTTACGGACGATCGCGACACCGGTGGCCTCGTCGCCGTTGACCTCGAGCTTGTCGAACGCGTTGGCGGCGGCCTGCAGCAGGGCCACGCCACCACCGGGGACGATGCCCTCCTCGACGGCGGCCTTCGCGTTGCGGACCGCGTCCTCGATGCGGTGCTTGCGCTCCTTCAGCTCGACCTCGGTCGCCGCGCCGGCCTTGATGACGGCGACGCCGCCGGCCAGCTTGGCGAGACGCTCCTGGAGCTTCTCGCGGTCGTAGTCGGAGTCGGTGTTGTCGATCTCGGCGCGGATCTGGTTGACCCGGCCGGAGATCTGCTCGGCGTCACCGGCGCCGTCGACGATGGTGGTCTCGTCCTTGGTCACGACGACCTTGCGGGCGCGGCCCAGCAGGTCGAGCGACGCGTTCTCCAGCTTGAGGCCCAGCTCCTCGCTGATGACCTGGCCGCCGGTGAGGACGGCGATGTCGCCGAGCATGGCCTTGCGGCGGTCGCCGAAGCCCGGGGCCTTGACGGCCACGGAGCGGAACAGGCCGCGGATCTTGTTGACGACCAGGGTGGCCAGGGCCTCGCCCTCGACGTCCTCGGCGATGATCAGCAGCGGCTTGCCGGCCTGCACGACCTTGTCGAGCAGCGGCAGCAGGTCCTTGTTGGCCGAGATCTTCGAGTTGGCGATGAGGATGTAGGGGTCCTCGAGGACGGCCTCCATGCGCTCGGGGTCCGTCACGAAGTACATCGAGATCAGGCCCTTGTCGAAGCGCATGCCCTCGGTGAGCTCAAGCTCCAGGCCGAAGGTGTTGCTCTCCTCGACGGTGATGACGCCTTCCTTGCCGACCTTGTCCATCGCCTCGGCGATCATCTCGCCGATCTGCGGGTCGCCGGCCGAGATGGAGGCGGTGGAGGCGATCTGCGCCTTCGTCTCCACGTCCTTGGCGAGCTTGGACAGCTCCTCGCTGACGCGCTCGACGGCGGCCTCGATGCCCCTCTTCAGGGACATCGGGTTGGCCCCGGCGGCGACGTTGCGGAGACCCTCGCGTACCAGCGCCTGGGCGAGCACGGTGGCCGTGGTGGTGCCGTCACCGGCGACGTCGTCGGTCTTCTTGGCGACTTCCTTGACGAGCTCGGCCCCGATCTTCTCCCACGGGTCCTCGAGCTCGATCTCCTTGGCGATGGAGACGCCGTCGTTGGTGATGGTGGGGGCGCCCCACTTCTTCTCCAGCACGACGTTGCGGCCCTTGGGACCGAGGGTGACCTTCACGGCGTCGGCGAGCTGGTTCATACCGCGCTCGAGACCGCGCCGGGCGTCCTCGTCAAACGCGATCATCTTGGCTGCCATAAGGCTAGACCTCCCAGTAGCAGGGTGGCTTCAGCGGACCGAGCCGACGCCCGCGACGGCAAGGGCCCGCTTCCTTCGCCGGCCCCATCGCCTCGATCCGGTTGTTGTCACTCTCTACCCGAGAGTGCCAAACAAGTATCTAGCACTCTACCCCTGCGAGTGCAAGCGGAAGCCATGCTGACCAGCTTGTACGGGTAAGTCCGCCCACGTCGAAGGCCCGGTTCGGGGGAGCGAACCGGGCCTCCGTGGTTGTCCTGGGACGGGATCAGACGGTCCGGACGCCTTCCGCCTGCGGGCCCTTCTGACCCTGCGTGATGTCGAACTCCACTCGCTGGCCCTGCTCGAGAGCCTTGTAACCGTCCATCATGATTGCCGAGTAATGGACGAACACGTCCTTACCACCGTCTACCGCGATGAAGCCGTAGCCCTTGTCCGCGTTAAACCATTTGACGGTGCCCTGCGCCACTTTCCGACTCCTCTTACTGGGCTGGGGACCACACCCAAGAAGCCCCCGGTTTCGTCGATCGTCTTCGACCATACCTGTGTCAAGGCGTAGAACAACAGAGTCAAAGCGCAAACTGCTCCATCACGTTCGCTCAAAGCAGGATCGGCGAATATTCAGTTAAGGAGTAGATAGTTGATAATTGCACTATATGCTATAGCACCGATTAACTTCGGCAATGATAGAACCGCATGTCAGGTGCTCGCGGGCTTGCCGCCGCTCAGCCGCCGGCGACGGCGGGGATGACGGAGACCTGGACTCCGTCGGGCGTCGCGGTGTCGAGCCCCTCGGCGAAACGGACATCCTCTTCCCCGACATACACGTTGACAAAACGACGGATCTTGCCCGTTTCATCCAGGATCCGGGCGCCGATGCCGGGGTAGTCCGCGTCCAGCTTCTGCAGGACCTCGCGGAGCGTTCCGCCCTCTCCGGATACCTCTGCGGCTCCGTTGGTGTATGTCCGCAAAATCGTCGGAATCCGCACTGAAACGCTCATCTATCGCTCGCTTTCGTTGCTTGGGTTGGGCTTTGGATAACGCGTTCAGTTGGCGAAAGCCGTACGGAATGCGTCGAGGGAAGGGCGGATGACGGCGGTGGGCCGCGCCTCGGCGGCGACCGCGTCCAGGGTCTTGAGCCCGTCCCCGGTGTTGAGCACGACGGTCTCCGCCTCGGGGTCCAGCGTGCCGTTGCGGACCAGCTTGCGCAGCACGCCGACGGTCACGCCGCCGGCGGTCTCGGCGAAGATGCCCTCGGTGCGGGCCAGCAGGTGGATGGCCTCGACGATCTCGCGGTCGTCGACGTCCTCCACCGCGCCGCCCGTGCGCCGGGCGATGTCCAGCACGTACGGCCCGTCCGCCGGGTTGCCGATGGCGAGGGACTTGGCGATGGTGTCCGGCCGGACCGGCTGGACGACGTCGAGCCCCGCCTTGTACGCGGCCGAGACAGGCGAGCAGCCCTCGGCCTGCGCGCCGAACACGCGGTACGGCTTGTCCTCGACGAGGCCGAGCTTGATCAGTTCGCGGAAGCCCTTGTCCACCTTGGTGAGCTGGGAGCCGGAGGCGATGGGGATGACGATCTGGTCGGGGATGCGCCAGCCGAGCTGCTCGGCGATCTCGTACGCCAGGGTCTTGGACCCCTCCGCGTAGTAGGGCCGGAGGTTGACGTTGACGAAGCCCCACTTCTCGCCCAGCTCGTCGCCGATCAGCTCGGAGCAGAAGCGGTTGACCTCGTCGTAGGTGCCCTCGATGCCGACCAGGCGCCCGCCGTACACCGAGGCCATGGTGATCTTGGCCTCTTCGAGGTTCGACGGGATGAACATGCAGGAGTCGAGCCCGGCGCGGGCGGCCGCGGCGCCGACCGCTCCGGCGAGGTTGCCCGTGGAGGAGCAGGAGAGCGTGTGGAAGCCGAAGGTCCTGGCCGCCTCCAGGGCGATGGCGACGACCCGGTCCTTGAAGGAGTGGGTGGGGTTGCCGGAGTCGTCCTTGACGTACAGCGAGCGGAGGCCCAGCTCGCCGGCCAGGTTGCCGGCCTTGACGAGCTTGGTCCAGCCCGGCTGGAGGTTGGGCTTGGAGGCGACGTTCGCGGGAACGGGCAGCAACGACCGATAGCGCCAGATGTTGGCCGGTCCCGACTCGATCTGCTCCCGCCGGACCTCGCCGAACTCGTATGCCACCTCAAGTGGCCCGAAACACTCGATACAGGCGAAGCTGGGGCCGAGGTCGTAGACGGTGCCGCATTCCCGGCACGACAGACCGGTGGCGGGGCCGAACTCGTGAGCAGTGGTGAGCGCCATGAAGCGAGGCCTTTCCCTCATCTTCGCTCGCGACCACCCTGGCCACGAGCCGGAATTGGCACCTGTCCCGGCCGGCCTCGTGGTCACGAGTTCGGACACCGGGAGGGTTGCCGGGGCTTCGTAGGGCCGGTCCCTCCACCCCTCTGGATGAGCAATATTCAGTTGTCTCCCGCATTAAGCGGGTCCCTAGCACTGTACCGTGCCGTCCCGCTTGTCCGTTCCGGTGTCTCACATGGCGAGACGAAACGTATCGCGCCTCAGCCGTACGCCTCGCCGAGAGCGATCTGGACGTACTTCCTGGCCTGGTGGATGCGCGACTTGGCGGTGCCGAGAGGGATGCCGAGCTGGTCGGCGACCTCGGCGTAGTCGAGCTGGCAGATGTCGCGCAGCACCAGCGCCTGCGCGAGGTCGGGCTTGTCGGCCTCCAGCGCCTCCATCGCGTCGAGCAGGTCGAGCCGCGACCCCGCGATGACGCTGACCCGGCGGGGGTCGGGGCGCTGGTCGGGCAGCTCCTCCGCCTGCTCCGAGGCCCGCCGCTTCAGCGAACGGTAGGTCGTTCGGGCGCAGTTGACGGTCACGATGTGCAGCCAGGTGCTGAACTTGGCGCGGCCCTCGAACCTGCCGATGTTGCGCGCGACCGCCAGCAGGGTGTCCTGCGACGCCTCCTCCGCGTCCTGCCGGTACGGCAGGAGCCGCTCGCAGTGACGGAGCACGTCGGGCTCGATCCGGCGGAGCAGCTCGCCGAGCGCCCGGTGATCGCCCTGGGCGGCCGATCGGGCCAGTTCCTCGGTCGTCTCGTCCAGTGCCATGTCGAACCAAGCCCTTCCGCGATTGCCTGACATCCTATTGATGGCTCCCCGGTTTGATTAACTTTCCTGCATGCGCGCCCACTCAGTCCTGATCGCGTCCAACCGGGGTCCGGTGGCCTTCACACTGGCGGACGACGGTGCGCTGAACATGCGCAGGGGCGGCGGCGGCCTGGTCTCGGGGCTGTCCGAGGTCGCCAGGAGCACGGACGTGCTCTGGGTCTGCGCCGCCCTGTCCGACGGCGACCGCGGCGCCGTACGGCTGTCGCCCGGAGGACGGCTCGACGAGGCGGGATACGACACGGGACCGGTCCGGATGCTGGACATCCCTCCGGCGATCTTCCACCGGGCCTACAACGCGGTGGCCAACTCGACCCTGTGGTTCGTCAACCACCTGCTCTACAACACGCCGATGACGCCGCAGTTCGACACCCGGTTCCGGCGGGAGTGGGCGTCCTACCGGGACTACAACGGGGCGTTCGCGCTCGCGCTGGCCGAGGAGGCCGCGCACGGGGCCAGGGTGATGGTCCAGGACTACCACCTGACGCTCACGCCCGCGATGCTCCGGGTCGAGCGGCCCGACCTGCGGATCGCCCACTTCTCCCACACGCCCTGGGCCCCGCCGGAGTACTTCTCGCTGCTCCCCGACGACGTGGCCGCCGAGGTCCTGTCGGGCATCCTCGGGGCCGACCACGCCGGGTTCCTCACCGCCCGCTGGGCCGCCGCCTTCATGGACTGCTGCGAGGCCTTCCTGGGAGCCCGGGTCGACCGCGAGAGCCGTACGGTCACCTATGAGGACAGGACGACCCGGATCGGGGTCCACGCGCTCGGCGTGAACGGCGAGGAACTGCTGGCGCGGGCGGCGGAGCCGGACGTCGAGTCGCACATGACGGCCCTCAGGGCGCTCGTCGGCGACCGCAGGCTGATCGTCCGCATCGACCGCACGGAGCTGTCCAAGAACATCGTCCGCGGGCTGACGGCCTACCGGGAGTTCCTGGCCGGGCATCCCGAGTGGCACGGCCGGGTGGTCCACCTGGCCTTCGCCTACCCGTCCCGGCACGACTTGCCCGAATACCGCGAGTACACCGCCGCCGTGCAGCGGTGTGCCAAGGAGATCGAGGACGAGTACGCCACGGAGGACTGGGATCCGCTGATCCTCAACGTCCACGACGACTATCCGCGGTCGCTGGCGGCCTACCGGCTGGCCGACGTGCTGCTGGTCAACCCCATCCGCGACGGGATGAACCTGGTCGCCAAGGAGGGGCCCATCCTCTCCCGGCGCTGCGCGCTGGTGCTGTCCCGGGAGGCGGGCGCGGCGGCGGAGCTGGGGGCCGACTCGCTGCTGGTCAACCCGTACGACGTGTCCGGCACGGCCATCGCCCTGCACGAGGCGCTGACGATGCCCGAGGAGGAGCGGAGTGAGCGGTGCGCCCGGCTTCGGCGGGCGGCCACGGCGCTGCCGCCTCAGCGGTGGTTCGAGGACCAACTCGCCGCGCTCCTGTAAGGACGAAATGCTACCCTTTGTCGAAATTTGGTAATGCACACAGGGGGCTCGGTGGGCTCGACCAGGACCGTCCAGTCCACGCGGCTCACCAGAGACCGGCCCACCTGGCTCATCTATCTCCAGCTCGCCACCTTTGCGACGTATCTGTACGGCCTGTCCGCCGCCCTTCCCACGCTCCGGGCCGAGCTCGGCCTCTCGCAGGCGGTCGCCGGGCTGCACGGCACCGCCATGGCGGCCGGCGGCATCGCCGGCGGCCTGATCCTCTCCGCGCTCACGGCCCGGTTCGGCCGGCGGGTCACGGTCTGGGCCGGGCTCGCCGGCATGGACGCCGGCATCCTCATCGTCGCCCTGGGCCACTCGCTGCCGTTGACGCTGCTCGGCTACACCCTCGCGGGCGGATGCAGCTCAATCGCGCTCTACGCGGCCATGGCCGTGCTGAACGACCATCACGGCCCCGCCGGAGCCGCCGCCCTCAGCGAGGCCAACGCGGTGGGCGTGACCGCGGGCATCGCCGCGTCCTACGCGTTCAGCCTGCTGGCCGATTCGGCTCTCGGCTGGCGGTCCGCCCTCTACATCCCGGTGATCGCCACGACGCTGCTGGCCCTGACCATGGGCCGGGTCTGGGTCCCGCCCATCGTCCTCCAGCCCGCGGCCGACGTCCCGAGAGCCCGGTACGGCTGGCGCTTCCACATCGCCGGGGCCGTGCTGCTGTGCTGCGTGGCGGTGGAGTTCTCGTTCAACCTGTGGGGCGCCGAGCTGTTCGCGCAGCAGACGGGCCTAACGGCGGCGGCCGCCGCCAAGGGGCTCACCGCGATGCTGGCGGGCATGGCCGCCGGCCGGTTCGGCGGCGCCCGGCTCGCGCTCCGGTTCGCGTCTTCGACCGTGCTGCTCGGCGGGCTGACGGTGGCCCTGGCGGGCTGGGCGCTGTTCTGGACGAGCGGCTCGCAGCCGATGGGCTACGCCGGGCTCGCGCTCAGCGGCCTCGGCATCTCCGTCCTGTTCCCGCTCGCGCTGGCGAGGATCATCGACTCGTCGAACGGCAGGCCGGACCAGGCGTCGGCCACGGCGTCGATCTGGGCGAGCGTGGGTGCGGGCAGCGGGCCGTTCGTCCTCGGCGCCCTCGGCGACGGCTTCGGCACCCACACGGCGTTCCTGCTCGCGCCCGCGCTGATCGGCCTCGCCATCGGGGGGATTCTCAGCTCCAGGTCGCGTTCTTGAGGATCGAGGTCAGGCCGGGGGTGTCCCACTGGTCGATGATGAGGATCTTCGACGTGGGCAGGAACCACTCGCGCTGGTTGTAGTGCCCCTTGACCTTGAAGGTCGTCTGCGTGACGCAGGTGCCGGCCCACTTGCGGTAGTACGCCTTGTGGCCGGAGCCGATCTGGCGCAACCCCTTGGCGGCGAGCTTGGACTGGCCGATGTACAGGTGCTCGTCGTACGGGCAGGGCCCGACGTCGGTGGCGGGGTAGAACGGGCCGTCCGGGGTGTAGGCGTTGAAGAACTCGTGGCCCACCTTGATCGCCTTGGGGCCCATGACCCAGAAGCTGTGGCAGCCGGAGTCGCGGAAACCGAAGAGCTCGGTGCCGAGGGAGGCGCACTTGCCGGTCACGACCCGCAGCCAGTCCTTGTACTGCTCGTACACCTTCCAGGACGTGGGGATCGTCAGGGTGAGCCCCTTGCGCAGGTGCAGGGGCTTGGTGGAGGTGGCGGTGGCGCCCGTAGAAGTGGTGGAGGTGGCCGAGTCGCTCGCGAAGGCCGCCGCCGGAGCCGTCAGCAGCGCGAGGCCGGCGACCGCGGCCGTGATCGTCTTTCTCATCATGGCCGGAGCCTAGGCGCCGCCGCTTGCAGAGCGCTTGCGAAGCGATTCCACGATGGACCGGAGCAGGTCCACAACCCCGGCGGGCCCGCCGACCACCATGTCGGCCCGCGCCGCCAGCTCGGTGACCTCGGCCGACCCGCTGCACACCCGCACGCCGGGGATGGGCGCCTTCTCGACGGCGTCGAAGGCCGCGAGGTCGCCCAGGTCGTCACCGGCGAACAGGACCGACGTCGCCTGCCGTTCGGCGAGGAAGGCCGACAGCGCGCGGCCCTTGTCCATGCCCGGCGGGCGCAGCTCCAGGACCAGCCGTCCGGGCTCCACCACGAGCCCCGCGTCGGCGGCGAGCTCCGCCACAGGGCCGCGCAGCGCCTCCAGGGCCGCCTCGGGATCGGCGGCCCTCCTGGTGTGTACGGCTACCGCCCGCTCCTTGTCCTCCACCAGCACGCCGTCGATGTCCCGGGCGAGGATCGGCAGCCGGGCGCGGACGAGGGCGAGGCCGGGAGGCGGGGGGGGCGCGGTGAACCGCCCGCCCTCCCACCGCTCCAGCCCGTAGTGGCCGAGGATGACCAGGCCGGGAACGTCTCCCAGGGACGGCCCGCCGTCGGTCGCACCGAGGGCGAGAGCCGTACCGGGCGGGCGGCCCGTGACGATCACCACGGCGCGGACCAGCTCGGCCAGCTCGGCGAGGACCCCCGGGGCGCCGGGATGGACGTAGGCCGAAGCGGGATCCGGGACGATGGGTGAGAGCGTCCCGTCGAAGTCGAGTCCGATCACGGCTCCGGACGGATCGGACAGGATCGCCGCCAGCCCCTCGGGAAGGGGATGCGGAAACTCCATGTGCGGCTCCCTACGGCCTCATGCCGAAGCGGCGGGCCGCGCGGTCGCGCTGGCGAGTGGCCCGCATCCGGCGTAAGCGTTTGACCAGCATCGGGTCGTGCTCCATGGCCTCCGGCCGGTCGATCAGCTCGCCAAGGAGCTGGTAGTACCGGGTCGCGGAGATGTCGAAGGCCTCACGGATGGCCTGCTCCTTGGCCCCCGCGTAGCGCCACCACTGGCGCTCGAACGCGAGGATCTCGCGGTCGCGATCCGAGAGGGCGAGCCCCTCGTCCTCGGCCGGTTCGGTGTCCATCCGCTCCTCCTCGATGGGCTCGCGGCGCCCGCCATCATCGTAGTCGGCGAACCCGGGGTGTTCAGTCCGGATGGTGCAGACGTAATGTCACGAAGTGTGACCTCAGTTATCACGCTTCTCACTGACTACGGACTGGAAGACGGCTTCGTCGCCGCCTGCCACGGAGTGATCGTGGGGATAGCGCCGGAGGCCAGGATCATCGACGTCGGCCACCTCGTCCCCGCCGGGGACGTGCGGCGCGGGGCGGCGATCCTGGCGCAGACGGTGCCCTACCTTCCCGCCGGTGTCCATCTGGCCGTCGTCGATCCCGCCGTGGGCGGCACGCGCCGCGCGGTCGTGGTGGAGGCGGGCGGCCGGATGTTCGTCGGTCCGGACAACGGCGTGCTGTCGTGGGCCGTCCACGCGGTCGGGGGCGCCCAGAAGGCGTACGAGCTGACCAACCAGGACCTGTTCCTGAGATCGGTGTCGCCCACGTTCCACGGACGGGACGTCTTCGCGCCGGTGGCGGCGCATCTGTCCACCGGACGCAGGCCGTCCGACGTGGGGCCGGAGATCCCGATCGACCGGCTCGTGCTGCTGCCCAAGCCCACCTCGCGGCTGCGGGACGGCGCGGCCGAGGGCGAGGTGCTCTCGGTGGACCGCCACGGGAACGTCCAGCTCTCGATCACCGCCTCCGACCTCGCCACACTGGGGGTCCGCGTCGGCGACACGCTCGCCATCTGGCTGGGGCGGCGCCAGATCAGCGTCCCGTTCCGGGAGACGTTCACGGCGGTGCCGCCGGGCGAGCTGGTGGCCTTCACCGACTCCGCCGGGCTGGTGGCGATGGCGATCAACTTCGGGGACGCCGCCGAGCGTCTAGGGCTCCCGCCAGGCGCCCACGTGCGGCTCTCGTCGACCCGCCTGCCCGTCTGACGCCTGCCCGGCAGCGCCCCGCCGTTCAACCGAGCAAGCGCTTGTGCCATAGTGGGCACATGCTGGCGATCGAGGGCTGGTTCACCATCGAGGACGGCCTGACCTACCTGCTCGGCACCCGCTGTGCCACCTGCCGCACGATCTCCTACCCATGCGCCACCGGCTGGTGCGGCAACCCGCACTGCGGGGGCACGGACCTGGACGTCGTACGGCTCTCGCGCCGGGGGAAGGTCTGGTCGTACACCAACGCGTGCTACCCGCCGCCCCCGCCGTTCGTCGCGGCCGAGCCGTACGAGCCGGTGACCCTGGCCGCGGTGGAGCTGGCCGAGGAGGGCATCATCGTGCTCGGCCAGGTCGCCGGGCTCACGGTGGACGACCTGCGCGTGGGCATGGACCTGGAGCTCACCCACGGCCCCCTCGCCGACGGGCCGCTGGTCTGGATGTGGGGCGCGGCCTCGTGACCGGCGTCTACGTGCTCGGCGCGGGCATGCACCCGTGGGGCAAATGGGGCAGGCCCTTCCAGGAGTACGGCGTGGCCGCCGCGAGAGCCGCCCTGGCGGACGCCGGCCTGCACTGGACCGACGTGCAGTTCCTGGTCGGCGCGGACACGATCAGGAACGGCTACCCCGGGTTCGTCGCCGGCGCGACCTTCGCCCAGGCGCTCGGCTGGACGGGCGCGCGGATCGCGTCGTGCTACGCGGCCTGCGCCTCCGGCGCCCAGGCGCTCGACATCGCCCGCACGCGCGTCCTGGCCGGGCTCTGCGACGTCGCGCTGGTCGTGGGGGCCGACACGACGCCGAAGGGATTCTTCGCCCCCGTCGGCGGCGACCGGCCGGACGATCCCGACTGGCTGCGATTCCGGCTCCTCGGGGCGGCCAATCCGGCCTACTTCGCCCTCTACGCGCGGCGGCGGATGGCGCTCTACGGCGAGACCGGCGAGGACTTCGCGGCCGTGAAGGTCAAGAACGCCCACGCGGGCTCGCTCAACCCCAACGCCCGCTACCGGTCGCGGGTGACCACGGCGGACGTGCTCGCCTCCCCCATGGTGGCCGACCCCCTGCGGCTCATGGACATCTGCGCCACCTCGGACGGCGGGGCGGCGCTCGTCATCGTCTCCGAGGCGTTCGCGCGCCGGCACGGCATGGCGGGCGCGGTCAGGATCGCCGCCGTCTCCACGGTCACCCCCACCTTCCCGAACACCGCGGTGGAGTTGCCCGTCATCGCCACCGACTCCTCGGCCTCCGTGCCGCCTCCCGAGCGCGGCTTCAGAGCCTCCATCGCGCACGAGGCGTACGCCGAGGCCGGGCTCGGGCCGGAGGACCTGTCACTGGCAGAGGTCTACGACCTGTCGACCGCGCTGGAGCTCGACTGGTACGAGGACATCGGCCTGTGCCCGCGGGGAGAGGCCGCCAAGCTGATCCGCTCCGGCGAGACCGCCCTCGGCGGCCGCGTGCCGGTGAACCCGTCAGGCGGGCTGGCCTCGCTCGGCGAGGCCATCCCGGCCCAGGCGCTCGCCCAGGTGTGCGAGCTGACCTGGCAGCTCCGGGGGACCGCCGGAGCCCGGCAGGTCCGCGGAGCCAGGGCCGGGCTGGCCGCGAACCAGGGCCTGTTCGGCCACGGCTCCGCCGTCCTTTGCACCGCATGATCACAAACGGTGTCGGTCCTGATCAGACCGCGTACGACGGAATCCATGCATGATCACGATCCGGGGAACCCCAAGGGGAACCCCACGTCCTCGAGCTTCCCGGGAAACCCTGCATGATCACGGTTTGCCTAGTGCGACTTGACGACGTCGAGGGCTTCCGCGAAGTGGCAGGCGCTCGGGTGGTCGGAGCCCGATCGGATCTGCAGGAGAGGCTCCTGCTCGGCGCAGATCGCCTGGGCCTTCCAGCAGCGGGTGCGGAAGTGGCAGCCCGACGGCGGGTTGGCGGGCGAGGGCGGGTCGCCCTGGAGGATGATCCGCTCCCGGGTCTCGCGCCCCTCCGGGTCGGGCACCGGAACGGCGGAGAGCAGGGCCTGGGTGTACGGGTGGGTCGGCCTCTCGTAGATCTCGCTGTCCCGGCCGATCTCGACGATCTTGCCGAGGTACATCACCGCGACGCGGTCGGAGATGTGGCGCACCACCGACAGGTCGTGGGCGATGAAGATGTACGCCAGGTTGAACTCGTTCTGCAGCCGCTCCAGCAGGTTCATGACCTGGGCCTGGATCGACACGTCGAGCGCGGAGACCGGCTCGTCGCAGATGATGATCTCAGGCTGGAGCGCCAGCCCGCGGGCGATGCCGATGCGCTGCCGCTGGCCGCCGGAGAACTGGTGCGGGTAGCGGTTGATGTGATCCGGGTTGAGACCCACCACCTCCAGCAACTCCTGCACCTTCTTGCGGCGGTCGCCCTTCGGGGCGACGTCGGTGTGAATCTCGAAGGGCTCTCCGACGATGTCGCCGACCGTCATCCGGGGGTTCAGCGAGGTGTAGGGGTCCTGCATGACCATCTGGATGTTGCGCCGCATGCGCTTGAGCTCGCCGCCCCTGGCGTTGGCGATCTCCCTGCCGTTGATCTTCACGGAGCCCGACGTCGGCCGTTCGAGCGCCATCAGCAGCTTGGCCAGCGTCGACTTGCCGCAGCCCGACTCGCCCACGACACCGAGCGTCTCGCCGCGGTGGAGGTCGAAGGACACCCCGTCGACCGCCTTGATCGCGCCGACCTGCCGCTTGACGAGGATCCCCTGGGTCAGGGGGAAGTGCTTGACCAGGTCGCGGACTTCGAGGATGGACTCAGCGGGAGCCGTCATCGAGAACCTCCCTCCAGTAGTGGCAGGCGCTGCCACGGGTGCCACTGATCGGGTACAGCGGGGGCACGTCGGTCACGCAGTTGTCCCGGCGGTACGGGCAACGGGGGTGGAAGGCGCAGCCTGACGGCATTTCGAGCAGGTTGGGGGGCAGGCCCTTGATGGCGTAGAGCTCCTGGCCCTTCATGTCGACCCGGGGGATCGACTCGAGCAGGCCCTTGGAGTACGGATGCGCCGGGCTCCGGTAGAGGTCGTGGACGGGGGCGTTCTCGACGATGCGCCCGCCGTACATGACGGCGATCTTGTCGGCCACGTCGGCGACGACGCCGAGGTCGTGGGTGATGAGGATCAGGCCCATGTTGCGCTCGCGCTGGAGATCCGCGAGCAGCCCCATGATCTGGGCCTGCACGGTCACGTCGAGGGCGGTCGTGGGCTCGTCGGCGATGAGGATCTCCGGGTCGAGCGCGATCGCCATGGCGATCATGATGCGCTGGCGCATACCGCCGGAGAACTGGTGCGGGAAGTCGTTGACCCTGTCCTTGGCGGCCGGGATGCGGACCCGGTCCATCAGCTCGATGGCCTTCTTCCTGGCCTCGGACCGGGAGGCGCCGCGGTGGACGCGGAACATCTCGGCGATCTGCCAGCCGACCGGGAAGACCGGGTTCAGTGCGGACAGCGCGTCCTGGAACACCATCGAGATGCCCTCGCCGCGGATCTTCCTCCGCTGATCCTCCGGGAGCTTGAGGAGGTCGACCCCGCGGAAGCGGATCTGGCCCCCGGTGATCTTCCCGGGAGGCATGTCGAGGATGCCCATGATGGTCTGGGCCGTGACGCTCTTGCCGGAGCCGGACTCGCCCAGGACGGCGAGCGTCTCCCCCGCGGCCACGCTGTAGGTGACGCCGTTGACCGCCTTGGCGACGCCCGCCCGGGTGCGGAACTCGACGTGGAGGTTGTCCACCTCGAGGAGCGCCCCCTCGTAGGAGCCGCCGCCCACGGGCTCGGAAAGCACTTCCACCACTTTCTGTGCCTCCTCAGCGCAACTTGGGGTCGAGGGCGTCACGTACGGCTTCGCCGAGCATGACGAAGGTCAGCACGCACAGGGACAGGAACGCCGCGGGGAAGAACATCGCGTGCGCGCCCGTCCGGATGTACCGGGTGTGGTCGGCGATCGCGATGCCCCACGAGATGACCGGCGGCCGGAGCCCGATGCCGAGGAGCGAGAACGTCGCCTCCGCGCCGATGTAGCTGCCGATGGTGATGGTGGAGTACACGAGGATCGGCGCCAGCGAGTTCGGCAGGAGGTGCTTGAAGATGATCCGGAACGGCCCGGCCCCCAGCGCGCGGGCGGCCTGGACGTAGTCCTGGTGCTTGGCCTGGATGACCGCCGAGCGGGCGATGCGCATGAGGATCGGCCAGCCGAGGATCGCGAGAACGAGGATGACGACGGCCATGATCGTGAACTCGTTGGGGCTGGTCTGCGCCGGCGCGATGGTGCCGAGGATGATGATTCCGCCCAGCACGTACGGCACGCCGAGGAAGATCTCGCCGAGGCGGGAGATGATCGCGTCCAGCCACCGGGCGTAGTACGCGGCCAGAACGCCCGCGACGCCTCCGAGGAGGACGGTCAGCAGCGTGGCCGCGACGCCGACGATGATCGAGGCGCGGGCGCCGTAGATCGTGCGGGCGAAGACGTCCCGGCCCTGCAGGTCGTATCCGAACCAGGCGTCCGAGCTCGGCGGCTCCATGCTGCGGGCCAGCGTGGCGTAGTTCGGATCCTTGTGCGTGAACAGCGAGGGGAACGCCGCCATCAGCAGGAAGAGGATCAGCAGCACCAGGGACACCCAGAAGATCTTGCGGTGCCGGAGGATGTCCCAGGTGTCCCGCCAGAGGCTGCGCGGCCGGCCCGTCGAGGTGACCGTGACCGCCCCCGTGGGCTCGTCCCCGCCGTGGATCAGGTCTTGGGCAACTGTGGGGTCACTCATAACGGATCCTCGGGTCGAGCACGCCGTAGAGGAGGTCGACGAGCAGGTTGGAGACTAGGTACACGAGCACCAGCAGCGACGCCACGGGGACCACGATCGTGAAGTCCTGACCCGTGATCGCCCGGTACAGGAGGCCGCCGATGCCGTGGATGTTGAAGATGCCCTCGGTGATGATGGCGCCCGACATCAGCGAGCCCACCTCGGTGCCCAGGAACGTGAGCACGGGGATCAGGGAGTTGCGCAGGAGGTGCACCCCGACCACCCGCCGGTTCGCCAGTCCCTTGGCGACAGCCGTACGGACGTAGTCGGAGCGGAGGTTCTCCACGATGCTGGTCCGGGTCAGCCTGGCGGTGAACGCCATGTTGAGGCTGGCCAGCACGAAGGCGGGGACGAGCAACTCGCTCACCGGCGCCTCGTCGGACACCGTGGGGTTGACGATCTGGAACTGCACGCCGAGCAGCCACTGCAGGAGGAAGCCGGTGACGAAGACCGGCAGCGAGAGCAGGATCAGCGTCGACATGGTGACCACGTTGTCGAGGAAGCCGCCGCGCTTCAGGCCGGACAGCACGCCCGCGCCGATGCCGATGACGGCCTCGATCACGACCGCCAGGAGCGCCAGCCTGATGGTGATCGGCCAGGCGTCGGCGAGCTGGGTCGCCACGGGCACCTGGTTGAAGTCCACGCCCAGGTCGCCGGAGAGCATGTTCTTCAGGAAGTTCCAGTACTGCACGAGGATCGGCTGGTCGAGGCCGAACTGGGCCCTCATGGCGTTCACGTAGCTGTCGGGGCAGGGTCGCTGCCCGCACCGGCCGGCGAAGGGGTCGCCCGGCAGCTGCCACACCATGTAGTTGATGAGGAAGGTCGTGCCGAGCAGCACGGGTATGAGTTGCAACAGGCGCCGGATCGCGTATCGGCCCATGTGCACCTCCAGTCTGGCGGGCGTGGGTGGACAGCCGTCGAGGCCGGCCCCGGTCTCGGACCGGCCTCGACAGCGCGTTTACGAGGTGGAGGCTCAGGCTTCCTTGATCGCGATGGAGAGCGGGTCAAGAACGCCGAACGGCGTGACCTTCACCCCGGTCACCCACTTCGAGGTGCCGGCCTGCAGGCCGTACGACCACAGCGGGATGGTCGGCAGGTCCTGCGCCAGCATAGCCTCGGCCTGCTGGTACAGGGAGATGGACTGGGCGGGGTCGGTCGCGGTGTCCGCTTCGTGGAGCTTCGCGTCCAGGTCCTTGTTGCTGTAGAGGCCGTCGTTGGAGGACGCGCCGGTCTTGACCAGCGGGTTCAGGAAGTCCTCGATGTGCGGGTAGTCCATCTGCCAGCCGGTGCGGAACATGCCCTTGATCTTGTGCTCCGTGATGGTGCTACGGAACTCGTCGAACGTCGGCATGGCCTTGCCCACGACGGTGAAACCAGCGTCGGCGCCCAGGGCCTGGTTGATGCTGTTGGCGGCGGCGTCCACCCACTCCTTGTGCGCGGAGTCGCCGTTGTACCAGATCGGGAACTCCTTCGGCGGGGTGTAGCCCTCGGACTTGGCCTTGGTGAGGAACTCCTTGGCCTTGGCCGGGTCGTAGGCGCAGAACTCGCCGCACTGGCCGGCCTTGTAGCCGTCCACGATCGGGGAGACCCAGCTGTCCAGCGGGACGCGGCCCTTGTTGAAGATCTTGTCCGTGATCGTCTTCCGGTCGATCGCGAGGGAGATCGCCTTGCGGAAGTCCGCGTTGCCGCCGAACTCCTTGTCGTACAGCGGGAAGGACAGGGTCTGGATGGTGCCCTGCTTGCCCTCGACCGCCCGGTCGCCCAGGTCGGTCTTCCACTTGTCGCCCGCCAGCGCCGACGGCGGGATGAGCTCGGTGAAGTCGAGGTTGTTGGACAGGAGGTCCGCGTAGGCCGCGTCGTCGTCCTTGTACATCTTGTAGACGATCTGCTTGACCTTCGGCTTCTCCGCGCCCGCGTAGTCGGGGTTCGCGGCGACCACGATCTGCGAGTTGTGGTCCCACTTCACGAACTTGAAGGGGCCGTTGGTGACCGGGTTGGACGCGAATCCCTTCGGGTCCTTGAAGAAGGCGTCGGGCAGCGCACCGAACGTGGAGTAGCCCAGCTTGGTACGGAACACGGCGACGGGCGCGGTCAGCGTCACCTTCAAGGTGAGGTCGTCGACGACCTCGAGACCCGACAGCTTGTCGGTCTCCGGCTTCGGAGCCTCCTTCGGCCCGTCGGGGCCGTCGGGGTCGAGCGTGTTGACCTTGTCGAAGCCCACGACGTCGGCGAACCAGGAGGCGCCGAGCTGCGCGTTCGGCGAGTACGCGGTGTAGTTCCAGGCGTCGACGTAGTTCTTCGCGGTGACCTGAGTGCCGTCGGTCCACTTGAGACCGGGCTTGAGCTTGATCGTCCAGACCTTGTTGTCGGTCGTGTCGATCGACGCGGCCTGGTCGAGCTCGGGGGCGGCCGTGTCCGAGTTGTACTTCACGAGCTTGCTGTACACGAAGTCGTTGATCGTGCCGCCGCAGGTCTCGTTGATGTTCCCGGGGACGAAGCCGGTCTGGGGCTCACAACCGCGGATGTACACGGTGCCGGCGGCCGCGCGGGGGTTACCGCTGCCGCCGCCGCTGCTCGAACCGCCGCCGCCGCCGCACGCGGCGACACTCAGCGCAAGCAGCGCGGAGCCGGCGGCAATCTTCGCGCCCTTAGTCACGCGCATAGTGGATTGGTCCTCCCTCTAAGGATGGGCGTTCCCGCTGGTAAGGTCCCCGGTTTTCCGGACATGGTCAAACCAGCTGACGCCCTGCCAGTCGTCCGCGAGCATCCCTCACGCGCCGCACCAGTGACGTCTCTGGCGCGTTGCAGTTCGGTCACACGTGCGTCAGCGGGGCGTCACACGCAATCAACCGCGTGAGCCCCAAAAAGCCTAGCTAGGGCGCAAAGCCCACATAAGGGTACATCTACCATGTGACCTGCTTTGCATGCCCAAGCGGAAGCCATAAGCCCCCGTGCCGTTGTCCCCATACCACGATGTCCTGGGCTACCTTTGACCAAAGTCGCAGTCGAGCCTCAATTGAGCACCCAGTCGAGGCCGGCGCGACAGCCGTACCCGACCCCAGCGAGAAGCCGACGGACCCCCATCGCAGGCTCCTCATCAACCACCATCCAATAGAGTCCTTGCCATGAGCCAGCCGGAATCCGCTGTCGCGGACGCCCAGGCGGGCGGCCGAGCCCCGGAATCGCTGGCCGCGCTCGCCGAGCGTTACGGACTGCGTCGTGCGATCGCACGCCCCAGCCTGCCCGCCTACCTGCGCCAACTGTGGGACCGGCGGCACTTCATTCTTACGTACGCCACGTCGAGGAACGTCTCGAAATACTCGGAGTCGGCCCTCGGCCAGCTCTGGCAGGTGCTGACGCCGCTGCTGAACGCGGCGGTCTACTGGCTGATGTTCGGCATCATCCTGGGTCAGAGCAAGCACATCGACAACTACCCCGCGTTCCTCATCACCGGGGTCATGGTCTTCACCTTCACCCAGCGGACCGTGACGGGCGGCGCCAAGTCGATCTCCTCGAACCTGTCACTCATCCGCGCGCTCCACTTCCCGCGTGCCGCGCTGCCGCTGGCCTACGCGATCCAGGAGCTCCAGCAGCTCGGCTGGTCGATGGGGGTGCTCATCCTCCTCGTGCTGGTCACCGGGGAGCCGATCAGCCTGCTCTGGCTGCTCATCCCCGTCGCGCTGCTCATGCAGCTGGTCTTCAACCTCGGCGCGAGCCTCTTCATGGCCCGCATCGGCGCCTTCATCCGCGACATCAACCAGCTGCTGCCGTTCATCCTGCGCACCTGGCTCTACGCCTCCGGTGTCTTCTACATGATCACCGACAAGACCAGGGGCCTGCCGGACATGCTCCGGTGGGCTCTGGAGTTCAACCCCGCCGCCGCGTACATCGAGTTCATGCGCGATCTCCTGATCTACCAGCGGTTCCCCGAGCGCTGGGCATGGACGACCTGCCTGTTCTGGGCGGTGTTCGCGCTGATCGCCGGGTTCTGGTACTTCTGGCGCGCCGAGGAGAGGTACGGCCGTGGCTGAGATGACGCAGGAGTCCCTGAGCGAGGAGCGGCCGACGATGACCGTCGGAACACCGACGGTCATCGTCGACGACCTGCACATCGTCTACAAGGTGTACGGCGCGGCCAGCGAGTCCGAGAAGGGCAACGCGGCCAACGCCCTCATGCGCATCCTCCGCCGCCAGGGGCGCCCGCAGATGAAGGAGGTGCACGCCGTCAAGGGCGTGTCCTTCGTCGCGCACCACGGCGAGGCCATCGGCATCATCGGCCGCAACGGCTCGGGCAAGTCGACGCTGCTGCGGGCCATCGCGGGGCTGCTGCCGCCGCACAAGGGGGCCGTCTACACCAACGGGCAGCCGTCCCTGCTCGGCGTCAACGCCGCCCTCATGAAGGAGCTCACCGGCGAGCGCAACATCGTCCTCGGCTGCTACGCCATGGGCATGTCGCCCACCGAGCTGCGCGAGAAGTACGACGACATCGTCGACTTCTCCGGCATCGGGGAGTTCGTCCAGTTCCCCATGTCGACCTACTCCTCCGGCATGGGCGCCCGGCTCCGCTTCGCGATCTCCTCCGCCAAGACGCACGACGTCCTGCTGATCGACGAGGCCCTCGCCACGGGAGACCGCGACTTCAAGCGCAAGAGCCAGGAGCGCATCATGCAGATGCGCGAGTCCGCCGGCACCGTCTTCCTGGTCGCCCACAACCTCGACGTGATCGAGGAGACCTGCAACCGCGTCATCTGGCTGCACAAGGGCAAGATCAAGATGGAAGGCGACCCGCAAGAGGTCCTGGAGGCCTACAACAAGGCCTGACCGTTCACTGGAGGGCTGAACCATGCCGACGCAGGCACCGATCCCATACGACCACCTGCCCGAGGTGGCCGAGCTCACCGTCGAGAGCGACGACATCCGCCACGGCGAGCGCAAGCCCGAGGCCCACGTCTACAACGGCTGGGGGATGACCGGACAGAACCTCTCCCCGCACCTGCGGTGGTCCGGCGCCCCCGACGGAACGAAAAGCTACGCCGTGACGTGCTTCGACCCGGACGCTCCCACCGGGAGCGGTTTCTGGCACTGGGTCCTGTTCGACATCCCGGCCGATGTGTTCGAGCTTCCGACCGGAGCGGGCACCGCACCCGAGTTCAAGGGGCTCCCGGCGGGGGCCAGGCACGCCCGCAACGACTTCAACGCCAAGCAGTACGACGGGGCCGCACCGCCGCCCGGACACCCGCACCGGTACATCTTCGCCGTCCACGCCCTCGGCGTGGAGACGCTGGGCCTGGAGACCGACAGCCCTCCGGCGGTGGTCGGCTTCAACATCACGGCGAACACGCTCGCCCGCGGCTACATCGCACCTGTGTACGAAACCTGATGCCAAAGCGCCCGCTGTTCTACTATGATTCGAACGGAGATTCGAGCTAGGGAAGGGGCGGGATGAGCGACCTGGCGACGGCGATCGACTATTTGGCCGCCGAAGATCCCTCAGAGCTGCCGGTGGGGACGCTCACCGAGCAGCTGATCGACCTGCACTGGCAGATGGCCCGGCTCCAGGCCCAGATCGCCCGGCGCACCTGCCTGCGCGTCCCGGCGACATGAGCGCGACGACCTGAGACCCGAAAGTACGGCCGGCGCCCCCAGGGTGGGGACGCCGGCCGTACTCGTCTCGCGGCGGCGGAGAAGGTCAGCTGGCCTTCGCCAGGGCGGTCCCGCTGCCCTGCGGGAGCGAGCCGGTGACGGTCGCCGGGACGGCGGTCACCGCGGTCGAGGCCTGCGCGTCCACCGCGGCGGTCGCCGAGGCGGCCAGGGACGCCGTGGTGCCGGCGACCGCGGTGGCGGCCGCGGCCGGAGGGGCCGTCTCCTGCTTGACGCTCGTGACCGTGCTCTTCACGTCGGCGTTCGCCTGGCTGGTCGTCGCCTGGGCCTGGGACTGGACGGAGTTCTTCACGCTGGTGGCCGGCGTCTCGCACGGGACCAGCACCAGCAGGCCCCCGGCGATGTTGCCGGTCGCCGCGACGGCGGCGTTGAGGTTGAGCAGCGCCGTGACGTTGGCGGCGGCGTTCAGGTTGACCGCTCCGACCGCCGTGGCCGCGATTGGAGCCGCGGCCTGGACGGCGCCGGCCGCCTCGCCCGTGGCCGCGACGGCCGGCTTGCCGACCTGGGCGACGGCGGCGGCAGCCGCGTTGGCCTTGGCCACCACGACCGCGTTGATGTTGGCGTTGACGTTGGCGGTCGCGTTGAGGACCGCGACGAGGTGGGCCTCCAGCGTCGCCACCACGTTCGCGGTGAGGTTGGCGGTGGCCGTGGCGGTGATGCTGGCGGCCAGGTTCGCCGCGGCGGCGAGCTGGGCGTTCGCCTGGGCGGAGAGACCGGCGGTGGTGGTGCCCGCGATGTTGGCCACGGCCACGAGGTCGGCCCTGATCGCGGCGGTCAGGTTCACCGCCACGCCCACGACGGCCGTCGCCTGCGCCGTGGCTCCCGCGGTGGCCCCGCCGACCGTGTCGTTCTGGAGATCGGCCAGCAGCGTGGCGACCGCCGTGATGCGAGAGTCGCACACCTGGTTGCAGGCGTCGGCATGGGCCGGAGCGGCCATCATGCCCGCGATGCCGACCGTTACGGCGACGACGGCTGCCCTAACGACTCGTTTCATTTATTGCCCCCGGTTCATATTCCTTTTCACGAGAGTGGGAATGACGAACCCAAGAACCCCCGTGCGTCGGCGGGCGCGCCGACAAAGACGACCGCTTTTCTATCACCCTTCGGGGGCCGGGGAATGTGCGCTCGATCAGGGCAGCGACCAGGGCAAGGATCAGGAAAGTCCGGATATTGGATGGCTCACGACCACCCGGCGGTCAGGCCATACCCGGCGCGGGAGAAAGCCACGGTAAACATGCCGCCCAGGCTTGGAGGCGAGATTTTCCGCTCGCTTTTAGAACGCTCGGCGCGCCCCGGCCCAAATCCGGGCCACGGGCGTCGCCTCGCCCTGCCGTACGAGATCGTCGGCGCCGAGATTTCAGGGATGGAAGTGCGAACTATCGCGACATATCTCGATAGGAGCTACGCTGAGAGCGTGACTTCCTTGACCCCCTACGCCGGCGACGACCCCGCGCAGCGCGCCTCCGACGCGGACCGCGACCGGGTCGCCGCCATCCTCGGCGAAGCGCTGGCGACCGGCCGCCTGACCAGCACGGAGCACGCGGACAGGCTCGACGCGGCCTACGCCGCCGTCACCATGGGCGATCTGGTGCCCCTGACCAGGGACCTGCCGCAGGTCTCCGGCCCCACATCCCTGCCCGCCACCGAGAAGCAGGAGGTCGCGGCCGTCTTCAGCAAGGTCATCCGGGGAGGCCGCTGGGTGGCCGGACGCCACACCGAGCTGCGATCCACCTTCGGCGCGCTGATCGTCGACCTGACCGACGCCGTCATCCCCGGCCGCGAGGTCACGCTGGAGCTCAACTCCTTCTGCGGCAAACTGATCGTGACCGTGCCTCACAACGCCCACGTCATCGACGAGGGCATCGCCCTGTTCTCCAAGCGGGCGGTGACGGGCGGCAAGACGGAAGGAGACGGCCCGCTGATCCGGGTGACCGGAAAGGCCGCGTTCGGCAAGATCGTGGTCTACCGGGAGGCGTATCCCTGAGGGCCTACGATTCGGGCATGCAATCCGGAGGCCGTGTGGCGCCCGTGGCCCTCGACGCCATGGGTGGTGATAACGCGCCCGGCGAGATCGTCGCGGGAGCCGTGCAGGCCGTGCGGGAGCGAGGGGTCCCCGTCGTCCTGGTTGGCCAGCCGCGCCTGCTTCACCAGGCGCTCTCCGAGCACGACGCCGTCTCCGAGATCCCGATCGTGCGCGCCGAGGAGGCCCTCGCGATGGACGAGGGCGCCCTGGCCAGCCTCCGCCGCCCGCGGTCGAGCATCGCCATCGCCTGCCATCTCGTACGGCGGGGCGACGCGGCGTCCGTCGTCTCCGCCGGGTCCACCGCCGGGATCGTGGCCACCGGGCGGCTCCGCCTGCGCGCCCAGCAGGGGGTCGTCCGCCCCGCGATCGCGGTCGCCCTCCCGACCCGGCCCACGCCTACCGTGCTGCTGGACGCCGGGGCCACCGCCGACGCCAAGCCGGAGATGCTGGTGCAGTTCGCCCACCTCGGCGTGGCCTACGCCGAGGCCGCGCTCGACCTCAGGAGCCCCCGTGTCGGACTGCTGACCATCGGCGCGGAGGCGGAGAAGGGCAACAAGCTCGCCAAACGGGCCCACGAACTGCTCGCGGCCACCCCGGGCATCGACTTCACCGGCAACATCGAGGGCCACGACCTGCTCGCCGGCAAGGTCGACGTGGTCGTCACCGACGGCTTCACCGGCAACGTCGCGCTGAAGACGCTGGAGGGCAGCGTGCGGTACGCCTTCGGCCAGCTCAGGGAGACGATCGGCGAGAGCCGCGTCGCGAGGATCGGCGGCCTGCTCCAGCGGGCCAGGCTCAGGGAGCTGTCCGACCGGCTCGACCCCGAGGCCCACGGCGGCGCCGTACTGCTCGGCCTGAACGGGACCGTGGTCATCGCGCACGGGTCCTCCAAGGCGAAGGGCATCGCGGCGGCGTGTGAGCTGGCCTCGCGTCTGGCCGCCCAGGGGATCGTCGCCCGGATCGGCGAGCGGGTCGCCTCCACCCCCAAGTCCCACCGCCTCTGGTGAGGGCACCTCAGGCGACCTGGGGAGCGGACGGCTCAATGGAAAGGCGAGCGCGATTGGGCCGCCGATAAGCTTGGGGGCATGACCGACCCGCAACTCGTGCTCGCCGAGCGGGTCCAGCAGGCGCTGGGCACCGCCTTCGGCCAGGAGTACGCCACCGAAGATCCGCTGATCAGGCCCTCCCAGTTCGCCGACTATCAGGCGAACGTCGCGCTCAGCCTGGCCAAGCGGCTCCGACGTGCGCCGCGGGAGGTCGCCCAGGCCCTGGTGGACGCCCTGAACCAGACCGGCCAGACCGACATCACCGTCGAGATCAGCGGGCCCGGGTTCCTCAACCTGACCCTGAGCGACGGGTGGATCGCCGAGCAGGCCGTCCGGCAGCTCGGGGACGAGCGGCTGGGCGTGCCACAGCCTCCGGCCAAAACCGTCGTGATCGACTACTCGGCGCCGAACGCCGCCAAGGAGATGCACGTCGGACACCTCCGGACGACGATCGTCGGAGACACCCTCGCCCGCACCCATGAGCACGTCGGCAACCGGGTCGTCCGGCAGAACCACCTCGGCGACTGGGGCACGCCGTTCGGCATGCTCATCGAGAACCTGATCGACGTCGGCGAGGACGAGGCGCTGAGCAGGCTCGCCGCCGGCGACGGCAACGCCTTCTATCAGGAGGCGCGGCGGAAGTTCGACGGCGACGCCGACTTCGAGGAGCGGTCCCGCCGGAGGGTGCCGCTGCTGCAGGGCGGCGACCCCGACACCCTCCGGCTATGGCACGAGTTCATCGAATACACCAAGCGCTACTTCAACCATGTCTACGACATGCTCGGAGTGACGCTCGCAGACGCGGACATCGCGGGCGAGAGCATGTACAACCCGATGCTGGCCGACGTGTGCGACGAGTTGGAGCACGCCGGCGTCGCCGAGATCAGCGAGGGCGCGCTCTGCGTCTTCCCGCCCGGCTTCACCGGCCGCGACGACCTGCCCCTGCCGCTCATCATCCGCAAGAGCGACGGCGGGTACGGCTATGCCACCACGGACCTGGCCGCCATCCGCTACCGGGTGCGCGACCTCAAGGCCGACCGCATTCTCTATGTCGTGGGCGCCACCCAGTCGCTGCACTTCCAGATGGTCTTCGCCGCGGCGCGCATGGCGGGCTGGCTCCACGACGAGGTCAGCGCCGAACACGTCCAGATCGGCAGCGTCCTCGGCAGCGATGGCAAGATGTTCAAAACCCGGAGCGGCGAGTCGATCAAGCTCACCGAGCTGCTCGAAGAGGCGGTCATCCGGGCCGAGGCCGTCATCGCCGAGCGCGGCTACGACCCCACCGCGCGCAGGGAGATCGCCCGCCAGGTCGGCATCGGCGCGGTGAAGTACGCCGACCTGTCGGTCAGCCACGACAGCGAGTACGTCTTCGACTTCGACCGCATGCTCGCCCTGACCGGCAACACCGGGCCCTACCTCCAGTACGCGGTGGCTCGAATCCGCTCGATCTTCCGGCGCGGTGAGCTCGACCCATCGGACTTCACAGGGCCCATCACTCTGGGCGAGCCCGCCGAACGGGCTCTGGCCCTGCAACTGCTGGGCTTCGGCTCAGTCGTCGAGGCGGTCGCGGAAACCTCCGAGCCGCACCGCCTGTGCAACTACCTGTTCGATCTCGCGCAGGCGTTCACCGGATTCTTCGAGAGCTGCCCGGTTCTCAAGGCCGAGGAGCCCGTCCGCTCGTCGCGCCTCGCCCTCTCGGGACTCGCCCTCCGGGTGCTGCTCCAGGGGCTCGACCTGCTGGGCATCGAAGTCCCCGAGCGCATGTAGGGATATTTCGGGACACGACGTAGCACCCACGCCCGAGCGGGGTCAACTCTACGGCCCCGCCCGGCGCGCCTGTTCCCTCCCGCCCACGTCAGGCGTCTAGTCTGGCGCGGTCAAGGGAGTGCCTGCCAATCCCTCGGGGAGCGTTTTCGCGTGAGCATGGACCTGACCACGAGCCCGGACCCGGGGGGTCTGGCCGACGCGACGGAGCTGCACCGCTACGCGCAGGCGCTCCTCGTGCACCTGGCGGCCGACGGAAGCGCGCCCAGCCTCCCCCCGGGTGTCACCGACGTGCCTGGCTACTGGCTGGCCCCCGCCGTCGAGGCCCTGGTGCTGACCATGTCGGGCAAGGACGCGCAGGAGCCGGTGACCCTCGCCACCCAGCTCGACGATCGGCGCACCTCGCTCTTCCTGTGCCTGGCCTTGGCCGTCTGCGGCCAAGGGGACCGGATCCACGCGTCCTGGCTCGGCACCGCCTTCGGCGAGCTCGCGGACGACCGCCCCGTCACCACCGGACAGCGAGCCCTGTGGCTGGCCGCGGCCCGAGGGGCGTACGGCCCGGTCGGCAAGATCTTCGTACTGCGGAAGCTGGACGCGGTAGCCGTACCGCCAGAGGACGAGCTCTGGCTCAAAGCCCTCGTGCCGGAGGAAACCGCGGCGGCGGCTCATGGGGTGGAGGCTCATGGGGTGGAGGCTCATGGGGTGGAGGTCGCTGCGGTCGTGCCTCCGTCGCTTGACGGGTTCCCCGGCCTGGCCGGCGTGCCGGAAATCGCCAAGACCGCTCAGGCCGCCGCGCGGCTCCGCCTGCTCCGCGAGCGATGCGCCGAGATCACCTCCGCGCCCAAGCCCGCCGAGGTCTCGAAGGTCGACACCGCGACGGTCTGGCCCGACGACGAGCCGCTGGCCGTGCTCCGCGCCCTGATCGGCCAAGGCGGCCCCGAAGGCCCGCTGAGCTCGCTCAGCGGGCACCTCCTCCAGGACGTACGGCCCGGCGCCGACCCGCATCTCGCGGCGCTCGCCCTCCACGTGGCGGCGCCGGCCGTGAAAGCGGCTGCCGAGTCTCTCGTCGAAACGGTCAAGGCCCCGCCGCCCGAGTCCGTGACCGTGCCGATCCTCGGCCACCCCGTCACGCTACGGCCGGACGGTCCGGACCAGGAGTCGATCGCCGCGGCCGAGCTGAAGATAGTGACCGACTGCGTGCCCAGGCAGCGCCGCCAATGGCCGGGATACGCGCTGGCCGGTCTGGCGGGAGTCGTCTTCGTCGCGGGCTTCGTCGTCTCGCCGCTGCTCGCCCTCGCGGGCCTGACCCTCGGCCTGTACAGCGGCTATCTCATCTGGCGCCAGCGGGCCCGGGAACTGGCCGATCTCCAGCACGTCCAGGCCCGGGCCGGTCAGCTGTCCGACCTGGCCGACAAGGCTGTCGCGGCCTTCCGCCAGTACGTCGAGGAGTCGGGCCAGCGGACGGACGCCGCCGCCGAGGACCTGACCGAACTCACCCGCGCCCTCCGCCGCGGCCCCCGCGCCGCGTAACGGCCGGACTGGCCCCAGGCCCTTCCGCGCGCAACGGAACCGTCGACGGCCGATGGGTCGCGGAGTGGACGAGTGACTGATGACGGGGCAGGTGACTGATGATGGAGGGCCGGTGACTCATGACGCGCGGCAGCTGCTGGTCTGTTCAGCCGCTGCGGGTTGCTGTCAGGCTGTCGAAACCTCGACACTGGCGGGCGTGAGCAGGAACACCTTGTCCGCGATCCGCTCGATCCGGCCCTCACAGCCATAGGCGAGCCCCGCCGCGAAATCCACCATCCGGGTAGCCTCTGTCGTCGACATACTGACGACATCCATCACGACCGTATGCCCCTCACGGAAATGCCGCCCTATTGTCAGAGCATCGTCGTATTTCTGCGGCCGGACCATGACGATCCGTGCGGGCTCCCCCGAAGGTTGCCAGCGCTTGGCCGCCCGCTCGGACGCCGGCATCCACTCATCATCCCCGTAATCGTCGTCGCCGTAGGCCTCGTCATACTGCTCCACCGCGCCCAGGCCAAGGTAGCTCGCCACCTTGCGCACTGCCCCCATCGGCATGTCCTTTTCCGGCTTGTCCTTTTCCGGGTTGTCCCGATACGTGGGACGGTAACTGACGATTCAGCGGAACCCCGGCGACACGCCCGATCATTTAATTGATTTTGGCTGGAGAATATAGAGGTCGAGTATGTGGGTCTACATCGTGGATTGCTTGACTCTTCAAGAGTAACCCGCCCGCCGTCTACCCCGGCGGAACTGCCTAAAACGACTTCTCTGCACCTCCCGCCGGTGGCGGTCGATCGGGCTGCGGACGACATGGCCAGCGACCTGTCCGCGGGCGCGGTGGCCGCTGTCCGTAGGCACGGCGTCGGGCGGGTGCTCCGGCCGGCCGTGACAGTTGCGGTCCGGTGAAGCCGCGTTCGCGGCCCTTCGCGGGCGCGGTGGTCTCTGGCATGGTCTTACGCCGGCCTCCGCACCCACCCGCCCCCGCGCCAACTCTCCCGCCATACTTACTCAACCCCGCACGCATCGAGCCTCTGCAACGCTTGAGGACTAGCGGCCCCGCAGTGCGATTTCCACCTGCCGGGGAACCCGCAAACTCCCAAACTGGCCGGATCATCGTCTTGACGTGAGTCCAGCGCGCCATGGCTCCCAGCCACACAATCGACCCGTACAACGACGACGACAAGATGGCCCAGCCGAGACTGGAGGCGGCCATGCCGGCACCGGCTCGCCGTGCTCGTGAGCACTGTCAACGACGCTCGAATCCTGGATCTGGCCCACATCTCGTGATCATCACGACCCCCTGTGAGCATCACGTCGTGAGGAGCACGCGCTTGCGAAGCAGGTCGAAGGTGGCGCGG